>JBFLJZ010000325.1:0-7290 GCA_040882925.1 Desulfuromonadales bacterium | reverse complement strand
TACGCGAAGAGCTCGAGGCCAATGGCTTCAACGTCGTCGTGATGCGCATGTGCGAGATGCGCGACGGCGACCTGCGCGACGAACTGGAGCTGGCCGATCTGGTCCTGGTCGGTTCTTCGACGATCAATCGTGATGCTCCGCCGCAGGCCTGGCATGCCCTGTCGCTCTTCTCGCTGGTCACGCCGAAGGCGAAAATCGCCGGCGTGTTCGGTTCTTTCGGCTGGAGTGGTGAGGCCGTCAAGCTGATCGAGGAGCGTCTCAAGGGGCTGCGCTTCAAGCTGCCGGTTCCCGGGTTGACCCTGCGTTTTTCACCGACCGAGGAAAACCTTGAGGAGTGTCGTGAATTTGCCCGCCAGTTTGCCGCGCAGGTGGCTGGCCCTGAAGCGGCGTGAATGGATTCTAAAAGCTGTTACCCTGAA
The DNA here is from genome assembly GCA_040882925.1 of Desulfuromonadales bacterium. GTDB lineage: Bacteria > Desulfobacterota > Desulfuromonadia > Desulfuromonadales > BM103 > JAFDBW01. Next base: position 6,871 of record JBFLJZ010000325.1, on the reverse strand, counting down.
ACTGTCAGCTGACAGTTTTAGGTTCAACTCACAGGTCGATAAAAAAGGCGCAAAGGATAGCCTTCAACGCAGGGTCCCTTTGCGTCTTGCTTGTTAAACTTTGCCCCTTTGCGTTAAGTTCGGATTTTTGTCGTCAGCCTTCAGCAAGTCGTATGCGAACCTTCATGACATCTGAAACACAACATTTTCCTGCTGCAGAAATCGCGGTTGTTGCACCGCTTGGCAAAATTCTGACCTATGCCGTGCCGGAAAAGCTGGCCAAGAATCTCAGGATCGGCAGCCGTGTCCGGGTCCCCCTTGGTCGCCGGCAGGTGGTCGGATATGTCATGAACCGGGCCGATCCTGGCGATACAGCCTTGAAAGAGATCCTGGAAATCATCGATCCGCAGCCGCTGTTTCACCAATGTCATGCCGCTTTCTATCTGCGGGCGGCGCGCTATTACGGCTATCCGCCCGGTGAGGCGGTGCGTACAGCGCTACCGGCAGGACTTTCGGCGCCCGATGGCAGGCCGCCGGTCCTGCGCGACAAGCTTTACCGGCCGACCAGCGTTGATGGGCGGCCGAAAGGCGTGCGGCAACGCGCGATCCTCGCGTTCATCCGGACCGAAAAAAGTGCCAGCCTGAGCCGGTTGCGCAATCAGTTCAGCGCGCCGCATGCGGCATTGCAGAGGCTCGTCGAACACGGCTTGCTCGAGGTTGAGGAGATCGAAAGGTTGCGCGACCCGTTTGCCGAAATCGCCGTGCGTGAGCATCATGCCGTTGACTTGAACCCGGCCCAGCAGGAAGCCGTCATGCAGGTCGGGCAGGCTTTGCAGAAAAAAGACTTCGCGCCTTTTCTCTTGCATGGCGTGACCGGCAGCGGCAAAACCGAGGTTTATCTGCGGGCAATTGCAGACACCCTGGAGCAGGGGCGCCAGGCACTGGTCCTGGTCCCGGAAATCGCCCTGACCCCGCAACTTGTGGAACGCTTTCGCAGCTGGTTCCAGACGCTTGATGTCAAACTGGCCGTGCTGCATTCAGGGTTGTCGGACGGCGAACGTTACGACGCATGGTGCCGGGTTGCCCGGGGTGATGCGGACGTTGTGATCGGGGCCCGCTCGGCGGTCTTTGCACCGCTCAATGAGCTGGGCCTAATCGTGGTTGACGAAGAGCACGATGGCAGCTACAAGCAGTCGGAAGGTTTTCGTTACCATGCGCGGGACCTGGCTCTGATGCGCGCTCAGCGTGACCGTGCGGTCGTGCTCCTGGGCAGCGCGACACCGGCCCTGACGACCTACCAGAGGGCCAGGGACGGTCATCTCGGCTATCTGGTCCTGCCCGAACGCACGGCAGAGCGTCCTTTGCCCGATGTACACCTGGTCGACCTCGCCGAACATCGGGAAGACGGGTTGTTGAGTCAACCTTTGCAGGCGGCCCTGGCGGCAACCCTCGCCGCCGGGGAACAGGCGTTGCTGCTCCTCAATCGGCGAGGCTACGCCCCGTTTCTTCTTTGCCACGACTGCGGTGCTACCCTGCGCTGCCCGAACTGTGAGATTACCCTGACCTACTCACAGCTGCAGCGTTCGCTACGCTGCCATTACTGTGATTTCCGCCAGGTCCCTCCGGACAGTTGTGAGCGCTGTGGTGGTGCCGGGCTTCTCCCGGAAGGGATGGGCACGGAACGCCTTGAAGAGGAAATCCGGCAGCTTTTCCCCGATGCCAGGTTGGCGCGCATGGACCGTGACACCACCATGCGCAAGGGCGCGCACCATCGACTGGTCGACCAAATGTCGTCAGGCAAGATTGATGTGCTGATCGGCACGCAGATGATTGCCAAGGGCCATGATTTCCCGGCCGTGACCCTGGTCGGGGTACTGAACACCGATACGGCGCTTAATCTGCCGGACTTCCGCAGCGCCGAACGGGTCTTCTCGCTGCTCAGTCAGGTCGCCGGCCGGGCCGGCCGGGGCGATCGACCGGGGCGGGTCCTGATCCAGACCTATGCGCCCGATCATTACGCCATTGATCACGTCACCAGGCATGACTACCGCGGCTTTGCGGAGCTCGAGCTGACGCAGCGCCAGGCCATTGCTTATCCGCCTTTCGGCCATCTGGTCAACCTGGTTCTCAGCGGCAACGACCTGGCCAGGCTGAAGGTCGCGGCAGAACAGCTTGCGGACGAGCTCGGCCGTGCGGAAGGTGCTGTTGAAGTGCTCGGGCCGGCACCTTGCCTGCTGGCGCGCCTGCGCAACCGGCACCGTATGCAGATCCTGCTCAAGGCAGAACAGCGCGACCCCCTGCGACGGGATATCGCTTTGTTGGGCCGCTTGAAAAAGGTCCTGTCGCCGGGCGTACAACTCACGGTTGATATTGATCCGATCGATATGTTTTGATGGTATTGCAAAGAAAGAGATCTATGGTGAGAGTGCGGCGAAAAAACATGCAAGGCTTGCGGCTGATTGCGATCTTCCTTTTCCTGATGGCGTCCTGTGCCCGGCCTCCGGAGCCGCCGGTCATCGAGGAGCCGGAGATTGTCGAAGAGCCGGTCGTTGAAGAAGAGGTGCCGACCTTGCAACCGGTCACCTGGCAGCAGGTGCCGGGTTGGCAGAAGGATGACCCGAGCCAGGCAATTGCGGCTTTTCGCAACAGTTGCAGCGCCTTGCGCTGGCGCCCTGAGTGGCAGTCAACCTGCCAGCAGGCAGCCGGCCTGGAACGCGCGACCGAGGCTGCGGTGCGTGACTTCTTTGAACGGAATTTTACGCCGCATCAGGTCCGGCAGGCAAACGGCGCCGCCGAAGGTTTGATGACCGGCTATTATGTCCCGGACCTGAGGGGCAGCCGTTATCCCTCCTCGGAATATCCTTACCCGCTCTACCGTCGGCCCGACGATTTGCTGACCATTGACTTGAGTGATGTTTATCCCGACCTTGGTGATTACCGTCTGCGCGGCCGTCTGGATGGTCACCGCGTCATCCCTTACTGGGACCGCGGCGATATCGACAGCTTTGAGCGGCCCCTGGCAGGCCAGGAGCTGTTCTGGGTTGCCGATCCTGTCGAACTCTTTTTCCTGCACATTCAGGGTTCGGGACGCATTCTGCTTGATAACGGCGAATCGGTCATGGTCAACTATGCCGATCAGAACGGTCATCCCTATCGGTCGATTGGCAAGTTCCTGCTTGATCGCGGCGTTATGGAACGTCACGAGATGTCCATGCAGAACATCCGTAAATGGGCGAGAAACAATCCACAAGAGGTCGATGACCTGCTCAGGCAGAACCCGAGTTATATCTTCTTCCGGGAGCTGGAGAGCGGCGTCAGGAGCCCGCCCGGTTCGCTCGGCGTGCCTCTGACTCCCGGCCGAAGTCTGGCCGTTGACCGGCGATACATACCGCTTGGTGCGCCGGTTTTCATCGAGACGAGCTGGCCGAACAGCGACCAGCCATTGCAGCGCCTGATGATGGCACAGGACACCGGTGGTGCCATCAAAGGACGGATTCGCGGTGATTTTTTCTGGGGCATGGGTGACGAAGCCGGGGCAAAGGCCGGACGCATGAAGCAGACGGCAAAATTCTGGGTGCTGTTGCCCAACATGACCGGGGAGCAATAATGATCAATCTGTCGCGAACCTTTGTCTTTCTCTTTCTGCTGGTGACCCTGGGCACTGTTTGCGCACCATTGAGCCTGCATGCTTATGCCTTGGCCAAGGGAATGTTCCTGGTTGCCGATGAGGGGATGCTCGACCCGCGCTTCAAGGCGAGGGTGATTCTGCTCATCCAGCATGATGCTTCCGGCTCTGCAGGGCTGATTGTCAACCGCAGCAGCAGGCTGCCGCTGAACGCGGTTTTGCCGAAAGACTCGCAACTCGACCCGCAGGGGAGGACCTTGTCATACGGCGGGCCGGTTGATCCGAATACCCTGCTCGCTCTGGTCAAGGTGCAAGAAAATCCTCCGCAGCCGGCCGAAGAAATCCTTGCGAACCTGTATCTTACCGGAATCGGAATTCTCGACTTGTGGCACGAGTTCGATGGCGAGGTGGTCGACTACCGGGCCTTTTCCGGGTATACCGGATGGGCCCCCGGACAGCTGAACCAGGAAATGCAGCGTGGTTCCTGGCACGTTGTGCCGGCGGATGAGGACAGTGTCTTTAGCGGGCGGGATGAGACGTTGTGGGAAAGCCTGAACAGCAGGATTGCCGCCGGCAACTAATCGCCTGCAGCTCTTTTCAGGTGCCGGCTTTATCCAGCCGATCGAGAAGCGTGTTGACGACCGCATCGAGCCGCGCCTGGTCTTCTTCAAGGATTTTCAGGAAACGCAAGCCGGTCAGTTGCAGGCCGTTGCTTTGCTCCTCCTCCGCGACCCAGATGACCTCGGCAAGGCCACAGATGATGCCTTTCTTGTCGCCGATCGACACATAGACCAGAACCAGTTCAGACATTTTGACCGGGGGCTGCATCGGCAGGCGCATCCCGCCGCCGGCCAGGTTGACCAGGTATTTGTCGAATTCGGTGAGCTCTGCAGCAGACACGCCGGACTTGATCTTCTCCAGGTGGTCGCGCCAGGTCTGGCGCATTTCCGCGAGGCTGCCCTCGCCGCGTTGCAGTCCAACCCAGGCATTGACGTCGACGCGTTGGTAACTGCGCCGGGAGATGAACTCCAGGTCCCCTGCAAACTCCAGCCGGATATCCTGTCTGCTGATCTTCTCGACGAAGGATGCGGTCAGGCGTAGCCCCATCCCCCTGCTGTCGGTCATGATCTCGAACTGCATCCCCGGTTCGAAAGGATAGGAGTCGGCCGCGTCGGAGTCGTAGGGCAGGGCCAGGTCAAGCTGCATCGGCTCGCTGTGCACGGCATAGCCGGTGATCGTATCCACGGCGGGCGGCTCCTCATCGCTGTAGAGCCGTTTGAGAAAAACCTTCTGTCCTTTTGTAAAATATTTTCCGAATGACATATCGCTAAAGTTAAGTTTGTCGGTCGGCTGATCCGCAGACCTGTTGTTCGATCGCCGCTGCAACGGCTTCCACCGTCATGCCCGCGCCGGCAATGGTGACTTCCGCGTATTTTTCATAGAGCGGCTGGCGCTCCCGATAAAGCTGTTCGTAGCTTTCGCCCGGGCCGATGACCAGGCCGCGGGTGTCCATGTCATGCACCCTGCTCAGCAACTCTGTGAGCGGTATGTCTATGAAGACCAGCTGCCCGAGCGTCCTGAGCCGAGCCATTGCCCGCGAACTATACACTGCAGAGCCGCCCGTGGCAACTACGCTATGGGTTGCCGCCAGGCTGCAGAGGGTGTCGGCCTCGAGTTCCTTGAACCTCTCCATCCCTGCGCGGGCGATAATTTCCTGCAGACGGCCGCGCTGTTGGCTCTGCAGCAGCAAATCGGTATCGACAAAGTTGTAACCGAGGCGTTTCGCCAAAAGCACACCAACCGTGCTTTTACCGGCGCCGGGCATGCCGATCAGGATGATATTCAGGGCACAATCTGTACGCATTCGATAGGTCTGCTCTTGATTATTCTGAAATTTTCAAAACAATCTTGCCGAAGTGCCGGTCCTCTTCCATCATCCGGTGTGCTTCGACCACCTCGTCGATGGTGAAGGCCTTTTCAATGATCGGCACGATAGTGCGGTCGGCGAATTTCGGTAGTGCGCGCCGGGTGAACTCGGCGACGATCTCGGCTTTTTCCGGCACCGGGCGTGAGCGCAGCACTGAACCGATGATCTGCTGGCGCTTGACCATCATCAATGCCAGGTTGAGTTCGGCCTTGATGCCGGAGATGACACCGATGATGACCAGCTTGCCCTTGTAGGCGAGCGACTTCATGTTCGGGCCGAGGTACTTGGCACCGACATGGTCGAGGATCAGGTCGGCCCCTTTCTTGTTTGTGTATGCCTTGACGACCTCGGTGAAATCCGGGGTTTCAACGTAATTGATGACCAGGTCGGCACCGAGGTCGCTGACCCGGTCGATCTTGCTCGGATGGGCCGTGATGATCAGCTTGCTGTTCGGCGTGAGTGCCTTGCTCAGCTGAATCGCCGCGGTATTGACGCCACCGCCGCCGCCGTGGAAGATCGCGGTCTGGCCGTCGCTGAACTCGCCGATCATGAAGACATTGAGGAATGCGGTTATGTAGGATTCGCAGATGCAGGCGGCTTCTTCGAAGCTGACGTTGTCGGGGATGCGCATCAGATGGCTGGCGTAGGCCGTTGCGTACTCGGCGTAACCGCCGCCACCGACCAGGCTGACGACCCGGTCACCGATATTCCAGCCGTCAACGTCCGGCCCGATTGCCGAAATGGTTCCAGATACTTCGAGGCCGAGGACCTCCGAGTCCCCGGGAGGGGGCGGGTAGTTGCCCTGGCGCTGGACCAGGTCGGGCCGGTTGATCGAGGTGGCCACGACCTTGACCAGGACTTGACCTTCTTGCGGAGTCGGCTTGTCGATTTCGCCGACCTTGAGGACCTCGACGCCACCGAATTCATCCATCAATACTGCTTTCATATTTATCCTCCGTGTGTCAAAAGTTAAAAGACTAGAATTCAGAATACAGAATTCAGGAGTTAAGACCTCCCTGGTCTTGATTCAGCTTGTATTATTCAAAGCTTAGATGTTTTCAGTCGATTTTCTACTGAATTCGGAATACTGGATTCTGAATTCCTAAAAGTTTCCTTCTTTTTCTCGGACAAATCGATAACCTCGACCCCGTACCGTCAGGAAATGTTGCGGCTTGGTCGGGTCCTGCTCAAAATATTTGCGCAGTCTGACGACAAAGTTATCGAGGGTGCGGGTCTCGGTATCCTCGGCCATTCCCCACACCGATTTCAACAGCTCGGCACGCGTCAGCGTCTCTCCTGCGCGGGCAAAGAAAGTCTCGAGCATGCGGCCTTCGAGCTCG
>JBFLJZ010000324.1:0-8089 GCA_040882925.1 Desulfuromonadales bacterium | reverse complement strand
CTTCCAGCCGGGAGATCTTGTCAAGACGCCGCTGATGGCGACCGGCTTCGTAGCACGCATCGAGCCAGACGTTCACCATATTGACGGCCAGCTCCTCATCCAGTACCCTGCCGCCAAGCACAAGAACGTTGGCGTTGTTATGCTCTTTGGCCATCTGTGCCATGAACACGTCGGTGACAAGAGCGGCGCGGACGCCCGGGTACTTGTTGGCGACGATTGACATGCCGATGCCCGTACCGCACACCAGGATGCCGAGATCGACATCACCGCGAGACACAGCACCGGCAACCTTTTCAGCGAAATCCGGATAATCGACTGAATCACCGTTGTCTGTACCATAGTCATCGACCTCATGGCCACGTGCAGCGAGTGCAGACTTGACGGCGTCTTTCAATGCCAGGCCACCGTGATCACTGCCGACTGCAATCATCGGTTCAGACCTTGCGGAACAGGATCGTCGCGTTGGTGCCGCCGAATCCGAGTGAATTGGAAATTGCGACCTTCACATCTGTTTGACGTGCTTCGTTCGGCACGTAATCGAGATCACACTCAGGGTCCGGCTCGGTATAATTAATCGTCGGCGGCACTACGCCTCGCGCTATGGCCAGAAGCGTGAAGATTGCCTCGATGCCACCGGCGGCTCCAAGCAGGTGGCCGGTCATGCTCTTGGTCGAGCTGATCATAAGCTTTCTGGCGTGGTCACCGAACACCGACTTGATCGCCATCGTTTCATAGAGATCATTGAATGGTGTTGATGTGCCGTGAGCATTGATGTAGCCAACATCTTCCGGATTCAGCCCGGCAGTATCAAGGGCCATCTGCATACAACGGGCCGCACCTTCTCCACCGGGTGACGGTGCTGTCAGGTGATGGGCATCGGCAGTCAGACCATAACCGAGGACCTCGGCGTAAATCCTGGCGCCGCGTTTTTTCGCAGACTCGTATTCTTCGAGGACAACGATACCGGAGCCTTCACCCATAACAAAGCCGTCACGGTTCTTGTCAAATGGCCGGCTTGCCGCGATTGGGTCGTCGTTACGCGTCGACAGTGCCTTCATGACGGAAAAGCCGCCAATCCCGAGCGGACAAACCGTCGACTCGCTGCCACCAGAAATAATGGCATCTGCATCGCCGCGCTGAATCATGCGAAAAGCATCACCGATCGCGTGCGTACCTGTGGCGCAGGCTGAAACCGGGGCAATATTCGGTCCCTTGGCGCCATGCAGTATGGAAATCTGGCCGGCGGCCAGGTTGATAATCGACATCGGGATAAAGAAAGGACTGATTTTGCGATAACCGGCCTCAATAAATGCACCATGGTATTTCTCGATCGATGGCAAGCCACCCATACCCGAGCCGACGACAACACCGACGCGCTCAGCATTATCTTCGTTGATCTCCAGGCCGGAGTCAGTAATCGCCATGGCTGCAGAGGCAACCGCGTAATGGATGAAGAGGTCCATTTTGCGGGCCTCTTTCTTGTCGACAAAGTCATCGAGGTTCAGATCCCTGACTTCACCGGCAAACCTGACCGGGAAATCGGTCGCATCGAAATGAGTAATCGGTGCGATCCCGGAACGACCATTGGTCAACGCATCCCAGTTTTTCTCAAGGCCTGTTCCCAGCGGGGAAGTAATTCCCAGGCCTGTTACAACAACTCTGCGCATTTGGCTTATGTCCTCCATAGACAAAACCAGTCCCCGGCAACCCGCACCGGTTGCCGGGGAAGGTTATGTTATATATGGCAGCCACACATGGCAGCTGTGGCTGCCTGGAATTCAGGCACTTTCGCCGATATAATCGATGGCATCCTGAACGGTTTGAATTTTTTCAGCATCCTCATCGGAAATCTCGATATCGAACTCTTCCTCAAGGGCCATCACCAGTTCAACTGTATCGAGGGAGTCCGCCCCGAGATCGTCCATAAAAGACGCCTCGTTGGTCACTTGGTCCTCGTCCACACCCAACTGCTCTGCAACAATCTGCTTGATACGATCATTAATACTGGACATTGTAGAATCCTCCTTTTGGTTTCGATTCGATCTCTGACCGCCTCGTTTATGTTGTGTAACGTACAACGGTTGTTTACATATACATGCCGCCATTGACTCCAAGGACCTGACCTGTCACATAGGAAGATTGCTCACTAGCCAGGAAAATGACGGCGTTCGCGACATCATCCGCCTCACCGAGCCGTCCCAGAGGAATCTGCTCGGTCATTGTCTCACGGGCTTTATCAGTCATGCCATCCGTCATATCCGTCACAATAAAGCCGGGCGTAATGGCATTGACAGTAATATTTCGCCGGGCCAGTTCACGCGCAACGGACTTGGTCAGCCCGAGCAGCCCGGCCTTGCTGGCACAGTAGTTCGCCTGACCGGCGTTACCCATCTCGCCGACGACTGACGAAATGTTGATGATCCGACCTGACCTTTGCTTGCTCATCACCTTCGCCACGGCGCGGATACAGTGGAACGCCCCTTTCAGGTTGGTGTCGATGACCGCGTCCCAGTCTTCATCTTTCATGCGCAGCAGAAGACCGTCACGAGTAATACCGGCATTGTTGACGAGAATGTCAATCTGCCCATATGCGGCAACCGCCTGTTCGATGAGGCGTGCGGCGTCGGATTCCAAGGCGACATCACCTGCGACTGCCGTGGCTTCTCCACCCTGCGTTTCGATTTCGGCAACAAGGTCATCCAGAGCTTGCGCATTGCGAGCTGACGCAACAACTTTAGCGCCTTGTGCGACAAGTGCAAGAGCAATCGCGCGACCAATCCCGCGTGAAGCGCCCGTTACGACGGCAACTTTTTCAGACAACATGACCAAGCATCCCTCCAGGTTTATACGTTTAAAGTATTGATATCAGAGACGTTTTGCACGTTCTGAATGGAACTCCCCTTGGCCATCCTTTTGACCAGGCCGGCCAGAACTTTACCGGGACCGATTTCGATATAACGATCGACACCAAGCTTGACCATGCAGCCGATCGACTCATCCCAGCGCACCGGGGCACTTACCTGATCAACCAACAATTGACAGACACGCGACGCGTCCCGGTTGGGCGTCGCTTCAACATTCGTCACCACCGGAATAGTCATGTCACTGACCTTGACTTCGGCAAGGACGTCGGCCAGTCTTTCTCCGGCCGGCACCATCAGGCTGCAATGGAACGGGGCGCTGACCGGCAGCGGCAACGCCCGCTTGGCCCCGTTCTCTTTGGCAAGTGCGATGGCACGTTCAACGGCTTCGGCATGTCCTGCTATGACAACCTGCCCTGTACTGTTGAAATTTGCCGGAGAAACGACCTGGCCCTGGGCAGCAGCCTTGCAGACCCTGTCCAGCGTTGCCGTATCAAGGCCAATGATTGCTGCCATACCACCAGTACCAACCGGAACGGCTTCCTGCATGAAGGTGCCACGCTGCCGGACAATCCGCACCGCATCGGCAAAATCAAGTGCGCCGGCACACACCAGGGCGCTGTATTCACCAAGTGAGTGCCCTGCAGCATAATGCGGCACAATCCCGGTCTCGTTTTGCAAAACACGCAGTGCGGCGACGCTGGTTGTGAGTATTGCCGGTTGCGTGTTGGCTGTCAACTTCAGATCTTCTTCCGGGCCCTTGAAACAGAGTGCAGCCAGATCAATGCCCAAAGCATCGTTAGCCTCTTCGAATACCTGCCTGGCAAGGGGAAAGTTTGCCGCGAGGTCCTTGCCCATTCCGGCATGTTGTGAGCCCTGTCCGGGAAACAAAAAAGCAATCATAGCCAATCTAATCTCCAGTGCTACCAGCGCAGACAGGCAGATGCCCAGGTAAAACCGCCACCAAAGGCATTCAGCACGATGATATCATTCTCTTTCAGTTTGCCGGCACGATTAGCTTCGTCAAGGGCCAGGGGGATTGTCGCCGCCGAGGTGTTGCCAAAGCGATCAACATTGATATAAACCTTCTCCGCCGGCAGTTGCATGCGCTTGGCGGTCGCTTCGAGAATCCGGATATTCGCCTGATGCGGGATCAGCAAAGCAATATCGTCAATCGTCATGTCGTTGGCTTCAAGTGCCTCCTGGGCAACTTCTGCGAGCATCTTGACCGCAACCTTGAAAACCTCATTACCCTGCATCTTCAGGAAATAGCCGCGGTCACGGACACCCTGTTCGGTCGGGGTGACCGCCGAACCGAAACCGGGCTGATACAACAACTCGAGGTAGGAGCCGTCAGCATGCAGGTGAGACGAGAGAATCCCCCGCTCGCCTTCACGGGCTTCGAGCACCACAGCACCTGCAGCATCACCGAATAACAGACAGGTGTTGCGATCACCATAATCAACAATGCGTGAGAGCGTCTCCGCGCCGATCACCAGGGCCCGTTGTATCGCCCCCGATTCAATTTGCGCAACCGCATTGTTCAGGGCATAGATAAAGCCGCTGCAAGCCGCCGAGATATCATAAGCACCGCACTGCTTTGCACCGATTTTGTCCTGCACGATACAGGCTGTTGCCGGCCATGGATAATCTCCGGTGATCGTCGCGACGATAATCAAATCAACATCTTCGGCTTTTATGCCGGCCATATCGATTGCGTTTCGCGCCGCAAGAACACATAAATCCGAGGTATTTTCGTCTTCAGCAGCGATATGCCGCTCCCTGATGCCGGTCCGGGCAACAATCCATTCATCAGTGGTGTCGAGATACTTTTCGAAATCCTGATTGGTCAGAACTTTTTCCGGGACGTAAGATCCGGTCCCTGTAATAAGTGCTCTCATCACGGCTCTGCTCCTTGCGGTGTACAGTTAACTGACAGCCTCAGCAGGATCAGCATCATCCCTGATTTCCATGTGATATTCATCGAGACGTTCGATCATACGTTTCTTCACCTGGCGTATATCGTAGTCATAAGCCATCTTGATCGCATTCATAATCGCTCTCGGGCTGGAGCTGCCGTGGCAAATCATTGTCGTGCCCTGGATACCCAACAGGGGGGCACCACCATATTCGGCATAATCGATCTTTTTGCGGAACGCCTTCAGGGAAGGTTTTACCAGCAGGTAGCCGATTTTCGACATGAGGCTGGCGCTGAGCTCACGGCGTAACATGAGACCTATTGCTTCGGCAAGGCCTTCGGAAACTTTCAGCACGACATTGCCGACGAATCCGTCACAGACAACGACATCAACTTTGCCGTTATAAATATCACGGCCTTCCGTGTAACCTGCATAATTCAAGGACGTTTCCTTGAGTTTCAGATTGGCCAAACGGGTCAGTTCATTGCCTTTGGACTCCTCTTCACCATTTGACAGCAAGCCAACCTTTGGTGCTTTTTTTTCGAACATCTGGGCGCTGAAGACGCTGCCCATCAGGGCAAACTGAACCAGATGGATCGGCTTGCAGTCAACATTGCCACCGACGTCAAGGATAATTGTCTGATCATTCAGGTTGGGGACCACGGTTGCGATCGCCGGGCGGTCAATCCCGGGAATCCGTTTCAACACGAACATCCCTGCAGCCATCGTGGCCCCCGAATTGCCGGTGCTGACAACCGCACAAGCCTGACCCTGCTTGACCAATTCAAAAGCAACGCGGATCGACGAGTCCTTTTTCTTGCGGACCGCGTCGGATGCCGAATCGTGCATGCCGACGACCTGGCTGGCCGGTACGACACTGACATCAAGGCCTTGGATATCCTGATTTGCCAGCTCTTTCTCAATCAGCTCCGACTGACCCACCAGAATAACGGGGATTTGCCACTTCCGGGCAGCCATGACAGCACCGATGACTTCGCTGGCGGGAGCATTATCTCCTCCCATGGCATCAATGGCGATTACAGGACGACTATTCAAAGGAAGCGTCCTTATTCTTCAGTGTTGAGGACTTCCTTGCCCTTGTAACTGCCGCAGGAAGGACAAGCACGATGGGCCTGCTTGGGTTCCTTGCATTGCGGACAGAGTGAGATCCCGGGAGTTTTCAGGCCATCATGTGAGCGGCGCATATTGCGCTTGGATTTCGAGGTTTTTTTCTTCGGTACTGCCATTTTTAAAAGATCTCCTTAAATGATTCCGTATTTATCCGGTCTGCATGTTGACAGGCATCATGCCCGGTATGTCGCTATTCTATTCTGAAGTTTTTCAATGCGGCAAGACCGGCATGAAAAACCGGCCGTTCGCAGCGGCACTGGTCCTGGTTGAGGTCGATGCCGCATGACGGGCAAAGCCCGCGACAATTCTCAGCACAAAGCAGCTGCTGTGGCAGGGCCATGATAATGTCCTGCTCGATATCAGGCCGCAGATCAATCTCAGTGCCAGAGAAGCCTATCAGGCCAAGGTCTTCCCGCTGGATTTCCAATTCCTCGGCTACGGCACCTTCATCATCGGACAGATCGCTGTAACAGAGCAGCAGTTCTATCTCGAGATGACTGGTCACCGGTTTCAGGCAGCGGCCGCACGATGAGGTCACCGTGGTGTTGAGATGACCTGAGACCTCTATGATCTGACCTGCCCAGCTTGCGGTCAGGGTGCCGCGGATCCTGTCCTTGAAATCAACCACGCCCTGATCAACCAGTTCGTGGAGTACGGTGAAACCGGAATCAGGTTCATCAATCTCAATTTGGCGCGGCCGCCTTTTCAGTTTGTCGATCTGAATGAGCACGACAATAACCTCCCTGCAACTCGGGCAGGGCGCCAGTATAGGGACCTCTCGGAAACAGTCAAGGGTTTTCACCCCGACCTGAATCCAAGTCCTTTCTATTAACGTATTAAAGATAAATATGCAAGGCTTAAGTGGCCCGAAATTACAGCCACTTGCAATCTTATGTGAGCTGCGGTAGAAGGAGTCAACACGGTTTGGGAAAAGATCCAAGATGACTCATAAAAACCCCGGCGAAAGCATCGACAAGCTGCTGAAAATCATGTGCGACCTGAGGGCTCCGGATGGCTGCCCCTGGGATGCGGAACAGACTCCGGAGAGCCTGGCGCCATACATCCTTGAAGAAGCCTGCGAGCTGATAGATGCGATTGAAGAAGGCGACCCGGACCTGATCCTCGACGAACTTGGCGACCTGCTTTTGCAGGTTGTGTTCCAGGCACAGATATTTTCCGAACGCGGTCTGTTTGACTTTTGCGATGTGTCGACCTGTATTGCCGAAAAGCTTTTGCGACGCCACCCTCATGTGTTTGCGCGTGAGAGTCATGAATTTCCCGCAACGGATTTGGACAAGCAGTGGGAAAAGATCAAGACCTCAGAAGCGACCCACAACAAAAGCTGCCTCGCCGACCACCTGCCAGTCAAGTTGCCTGCCTTGCAGCGTGCGCAGAAGCTGATAGCCAAAACCTACAAAGCAGAACGTGAACGGGAATTACCCGACTACGACGAGATTTCCGACACGATACAGATGCTCGCAGCGCATGGAGATGACATTGCGCTCGACGAAGAAGCCCTCGGCATGCTTTTGCTGCACTTCGTTCGCATGTCGCATGATGCGGGTCTGGACGCCGAGACGGCCTTGCGCAAGACGACGCGTAGATTATTGCAGAACCTTGACAAAAAGGTGAGTGCTTTGCAGCCCGACTGATCGTCGGATTGTCATGTCCCGAATCCGGCAGCGCCGCGCTATTTCAAAAAAACGTCATGTTTCGGGCATCTGCAAACCTTGTCCACAAAAAGTGTGGACAAGGCGTTGAAAACTATGTGCACAAGACAAACCTGAAACCACTTTATAACCACTTCAGCTATATGCCTAAAAATTGAGCATATTTTTTCTCCTTGAATATCAGTTAGTTACCAAATAATTTACACCATAACTATATATGATGTTTCTCGACAAAGCTTTCATTGGCCAACCCCCATTAAGCGAGGGCCCATGTTCATAAAACTTCTAATAATCTTTGTTTTTATACCGGTTATGGAGCTTTACATCCTGATCGAGACCGGCCGCATGATCGGCATCGGCGCGACGCTTGGCCTGATTATCATGACCGGTGTAGCAGGAGCCTGGCTTGCACGCAGCCAGGGACTGGAGATCTTGCAAAGGATCCAGCACGACACAGCCAAGGGTCAGATGCCTGCGCAAACACTGATCGACGGCGCGCTGATCCTGG
>JBFLJZ010000323.1:0-6128 GCA_040882925.1 Desulfuromonadales bacterium | reverse complement strand
GCAATTGGCGGCTCGTTTCCAGTGCTCGAGAGATGACCTAGAACCCCATCTGTCAGTCATCATGGATGACTTTCAAAGGGGGATTATCAGTGAAGAGCGCTTCCTCTCCTATCTTGCCGAAAAACTAAACGGCCCGGTTGTAAATACGCCCTTCTGGAAAGACGCCTTGAGAAAGGTGTATCAAGAACAACCGGTTGTTCATCAAATCATCCGCTCTCTGCGAACCAATGGTTATGTGATTGGGCTCATTACCAACACCGAAGTGCCGGCTCGCGAATTCCACCTGGAATGTGGGTATGATTTTTTTGACGCACGCATCTTCAGTTGTGATGAAGGGCTGGTCAAACCGGAGAGGGCGATTTACGATTTGATGGCAAACCGTCTTGGCATAAACATCAATCAGCTCCTTGTCGTCGATGATAAAAAAGCGAATATTGAAGGTGCAAAAGCTGCAGGTGCTTTCGGCATTTTGTACGAGAATCACGTCCAACTGGCAACCGATTTAAAAACCTGCTTCTTAATCAAGATATATGATAGGCATCTCTGATGCACAAGAAAATGGCGCCCTGGAAACAGTTGGCCTTTTATTGTTTCTCAGGCAAGGAGTAATTTCGCAGATCGACCAATTTCAGAACCTTCAATCAATATGAGAGGATAAGCAGGAAACAGACCTTGCCATTCGATTGCTGTAGATTTCTAAGAACTTTTAGTTTGTCAGAAGCAGTCTACTGAAAAAGTTTTGCGGGTTCGGCAAAACCTGGGTATTAAAGACGGCTATGAAAACCTTAGGAAGCCTTATATTTCTTGTCGTTGGTTTGCTCGTGTGCATGTATGGAGCAGTAGGTCTAATTGGTACAATTGATGGCGAGTTTCTTTCCCCTCTCTCTCTTGCTCTAGGCTTTGGCTCGCTGGCGATTAGTTTTTTGCTCCTCTGGGCAAGTAACAAACTTGTTAGAGTCGGGCGCTATCTGTACATGCCATTGGCTGTTCCTCTCCTGGGCTGGTTGATAGCTGTAAGTATTTCATTTTCGATTGGTGGCCGTATTGCATTGTCCGGGACACTTATAGCCGTAGTCATCTGCTTGATCTACTGGATAGTTTCAGTTGCCCGTTTTGCAAGAAACATATAGCCTGAAGTAGTGCTTCAGATGCAGGGTGTATACGACACATCTCCCGATTTTCTAAAACTCAGAGGCAGTAAGAACTGGGATTTTGCCAGTGACCGCAACCCGGCACGTAAGGAACGTTGGCCAGGATGTCGTTTTCCGTCACAGGGCCCTTCCCATCCAGCAGGTCCTTCGGATGAGCGTAAACACCTCATCGACCAGGCTAATTACCTTGGGCAGGACCACGCAGCAGGTGCCATCGAAATCGGAGCACGTCAGCAATCTCACGAGAAGACCCCAACTAGCTTGATCTGCCCTGGCGACCTATCGGCGGATAAGATCCACCGGCACGGCCAATGTTCTTCAAGCAACCTGCGGCAATCAGGCGGTTTTCTCCAGGCAGGAAATAACCTGTTCGCCGGCCTTGTTGGCCGCATTGACGCAGTCATTGAGACCGACACCGAAGAAAGCGTTGCCGGTCAGAATCAGGCCGTGATGATGTTTCAGCTGGTCTTCAATCGCCGCAAGCCGGTCGGCATGCCCCACAATATACTGCGGTATGGCGCGTTGATGACGGAAGATCCGGATGAAATCGGGTTCGGCGACAATGCCCATGATCTTTTTCAGTTCGGCCATGGTCCGCGACCTGACCTCGGCATCGCTGAGCTCGATGGCAGCGGGATTGGTCGCGCCGCCCATCATCGATCGCAGCAGCACGTGCCCTTCGGGAGCTCGTTGCGGGAAGATGCTGGAATCCCAGAGGGTCCCGAGGATTGCACAGTCTTCTTTCTTTGGGATCAGATAGCCGAAACCGTCCAGGTCCCGGGCAATTTTTTCGCGTTCATAACCGAAACAGATGACGTTCATCGGTGCGTAGGGAATGCCGTCGAGAAGTTCGAAGAGTGCTGCGTCAAAAGGCTGAACCAGACTCTTGAGGATATGCGACGGCGCAGCGGACACCACAATATCGGCATCATACTTGCCGCCATCGGCCAATTCGAGTTCCCAGCCGCCGGAGACCGGCTTCAGGCTGGTCACGGCACTCCCGGTCTTGAGGTTGCCCCTGAGCTCTCTGGCCGTGGCATCGGTTAATTCCTGAATGCCGCCGATAAACGACGTCAACACCCCGCCCGGCCCGGCAGCGCTGGCAACCTGTTTGCCGGCTTTGACCTCGGCTTTCTTCTGCTTGGCCAGTTTGATCATCGCTTTCAGCAGGCCACCGAACTCCTGCTCCAGTTCATGGATCCGAGGGAAGCAGCTCTTCAGGCTCATGGTTTCAGGATTGCCGGCAAAAATCCCTGAGACCATCGGGCCGATCAGCTTGTCGAGCGCCTCGGCGCCGAGCCTTCTGCGGGCAAAATCCGCCAGGGTCTCATCGACCCCGTCGGTACGTTTCGGTTTGATGAATTCCTGGGCCAGGCGGATCTTGCCCGGCCAGCTAATCAGTTTTGACTGCAGGAACATCGGTCCGTTCTCCGGCAGCCGGTTGAGGATGCCGCCGCTGTAGATAAAGCGTTTGCGGGCATTGTCGTTGGAACGCTCCAGACGATCGCGGATGCCGAGATGCTCACAGAGGTCCAGAGTCATCGGCTTGCTGTCGAGGAAACCGTTCGGCCCCCATTCGCAGAGATAGCCCTCTTCCTTGATACTCCATATTTTGCCGCCGGTCCGATTTTCCCTCTCGAAGACCGTCACGTCCACGTCGACACCGGCTGCTGCAGCCAGGCGTTCTACCGCATTGGCGGTACTCAAGCCGGAAATGCCGGCACCGATGATTGCTACTTTTTTCATGATTTCCTCCAGAAATCAGGGACGCGGGACGTGGGAGGCGAATTTCAAAGCCCACAAACCCATTGACAGGTTCCGGATTTTCCATTCAGTTATTTATGTTTCACAATCCAGCACACAAAAAATAGTCTTGCCACAGATAAAAACGCTTGATTCTGATTGTGAGGTTATCCGCGCTCCTCGTACCTCGTACCGCGTTCCGGGCTCAATGACCGACTGAGCCCAGATAACCCATCCCGGGCTGGTCGAGCTGCTCAATAATATTTTTTAGTCCTGACTCGAGATCAGGATACTGCAGAACAACACCAAGCTGTTCGATCATTTTCCGGTTGTCCATGCGCCGGGACTCCTTGAGGTAGGAGAGCATCATCGGATTCATGACCTGATTCGCCTCCGCCATGCTGACCTGCTGCGGTCGGGGCAATTCGAGAAGATCGGCGATCGCGTTGAAATACCCGGTCATCGTCCCCAACTGCCCGTCGCTGACATTGAAGATCTCACCATCAGCGGCTTTTTCAGCGGCCGCGACACAAACCGCAGCCAGGTCATCGGCATGGATCCGGTTGGTCGGCGGTGATTCTTTTTCGTTCAATACCGGATGGCCCTGTTGCAGCCTCGCCAATGGCAATCGGCCGGGGCCGTAAATTCCGGTGACCCGCAAGATGACCACCGGTACTTTGTTGGCCCGTCCCCACTCCAGCAGGGTCGTCTCGGCATCAACCCGGCGCTGCGCACGGCTGGTCTGCGGGTTGACCGGCGTCTCTTCGGTGACCCGGGCACCACCGCAATCACCGTAAACACCGCTGGTGCTCATGTAAACGACTTTTCCCGGGACTTTTTCGCCACCGACAGCCGCGCAGAAGTTGCGCATGCGTCCGTCGACTAGGCCGCCTCCGGGAGGCGGGGCCAGGTAGAAAACCAGTTTTCCGCCGGTCGGCAATTCTGCCAGGGACCCAGCATCATCCAGATCGCCGATGACGGGTTCGACTTTGACCCTCCGCAGGCGCTCCGCACCTTTCGCGGAGCGGGTCAGGCCGGCAACTTCGCAGCTCGACGTTTGAAGAATCCGGGCCACTCGAAGGCCGATATCTCCGCAGCCGACAATCAGGACATCTTGATGCACAGGATCACCTCAATCCCAGGTTGAATGCTTGACTTGGCATCTGCAGTGCCGTAGAGCCGATGGTTTGATCGGCAAAGAAAATCTCGTCAATGCAACAGGCTCTTTTCGACAATTTCACCAACATCATTCGATAAGCCGGCACACTGCCTGATCCGTTCAAGTTGCTCACACATCATTTTTTGGTGCTTCTGCCGGTAACGCTTCCATCTGCTGAGTGGCGCCAGCATCCTTGCGGCCACCTGCGGGTTGATCGGGTCCAGCTCCAGAACCCGGTCGGCAACAAAGGCATAACCGGCACCGGACGGGTCATGGAAGCACGCCGGGTTGCCATGGGCGAAGGCGCCGATCAGGGAGCGCACCCGGTTCGGGTTGCGCATGGTGAAAGCGGGATGTGTCATCAGCTTTCTGACATGTTCGAGAGTTTCCGGACCGGGAGCTGTCGCCTGCAGACTGAACCACTTATCGACGACCAGCGGGTCATCATGGAACCTGTGGTAGAAAGCCGCCAGTGCTTCGGGATAGCCCGGCAACCTGTTGTGCACCAGGCAGGCCAGAGCAGCCAAGCGGTCAGTCATGTTGTCGGCATCGACATATTGATCGTAGCCGGCCTGGTGGACTTTCGCGTCATCGAGCAGCGAAAGATACCCCAGGCAAAGGTTTTTCAGGCTACGCCGACCGATAGAGTCGGGGTCGGGAGAGTACAGTTCGTGAACCTGCATGTTCGCCATGACCTGCCTGAACTCGCCGTTCAACTCTTTGGCCAGAGCCTGGCGTACGCCTTGCCTGGCTGCATGTATCGCAACCGGGTCAGCGACACCCATGGCCTCGGCCAGTTCCGGCTCCGCCGGCAAGGTCAGAGCCAACGCCAGAAACGCCGGATCTGCCTGGCTGTCCGTCAGGGCGGTACGGAAAGCGGTCAGGAATGTTTCCGGAACTTCGACCGTGCGGTCTTCTGCACAGCCGGCCACGACTTCAAGGATGAGGTCCGTCGCCAGGCGCTGTCCCGCCTCCCAGCGATTGAAGGCATCACTGTCGTGGGCAAACAGGAAGGCCAGCTGATCACGGCTGAAAGAGAAGTTGACTCTGACCGGGGCGGAGAAATTGCGCAGCAGTGACGGTACCGGCGCAAACGGCAGATTGACAAAAACGAAAGACTGCTCTCTTTCGGTGACATGCAGAGTACGCGAGAAGCCATCCGGATGACTCTCTTCGGTCAACTGCAAAGGCATATCCGCACCGTCAGGGCCGACCAGGCCAACTTGCAGAGGGATCAGGAAGGGCCGCTTGCCCGGTTGCCCGGGAGTCGTCGGGCAGGACTGCCTGACGTGCAGTCTGAACTCTTGTGCTGCTGCGTCATAGTCGCCCGAGACATCGAGGACCGGCGTGCCGGACTGGCTGTACCAGGTCTGCAGCTGATCAAGATCGAAGCCGTTGGCATCGCTCATTGCGGCGAGGAAATCGTCGGTGGTCACCGCCTGGCCATCGTGGCGGGCAAAATACCGTTTCAGGCCCTTCTTGAACCCGGCTGCGCCGAGCAGGGTCTGGTACATACGAATGACCTCGGCACCCTTGTTGTAAACCGTCGCCGTGTAGAAATTATTAATCTCGATGTACGCATCGGGACGAACCGGATGCGCCATTGGTCCGGCATCTTCGGGAAACTGGATGTTGCGCAGCAAGCGGACATCCTCGATCCGTTTGACCGCGCGTGAGCCCATCGCCGCAGAGAATTCCTGATCACGGAACACTGTCAGTCCTTCCTTGAGACTGAGTTGGAACCAGTCGCGACAGGTGACCCGGTTACCGGTCCAGTTGTGGAAGTATTCATGGGCAATAACAGCTTCGATGCCCTGGTAATCAGTGTCTGTGGCCGTTTCCGGCTTGGCCAGGACATACTTGGAGTTGAAAACGTTCAAGCCCTTGTTTTCCATCGCCCCCATATTGAAATCATCAACCGCGACGATCTTGTATTCGTCCAGGTCATATTCCAGACCGTATGTCTGCTCGTCCCAGTGCATGGCTTTCTGCAGCGACAACATGGCATGGGCACACTTGTCACGGTTACGATCTTCGACGTAAATCTGCAGGCTGACTTCGCGGCCGCTCATGGT
>JBFLJZ010000322.1:0-3113 GCA_040882925.1 Desulfuromonadales bacterium | reverse complement strand
GGAGTGTGGTCAGCTCGCCTTTCGGCATACCGGTCACGGTCTTGCCGGCAAAGGTTATGCTGCCATCGTCAGGCTCAATCAGGCGCAACAAAAGCTTTCCGGCGGTCGATTTGCCGCAACCCGACTCACCGACCAGGCCGAGAGTTTCTCCGGCGTCAATGTCGAAAGATATGCCATCCACGGCTTTTAACCATAGTTTCGGTGCGCCCGGGCGGTTGGCGCTGACCTTGAAAGCCTTGTGCAGGTTCTCGACGCTCAGGAGTATCGGCATTATTGCACCTGCCAGCAGCGCACCCAGTGACCGGACTGCAGCTCTTTGAGGGGCGGCACTTCTCCCCGGCACGGGGCAAAAGATTCATCGCAACGATCAAGAAACGAGCAGCCATCGTTATCGGCACCCGGCTTTGGCACGCTGCCTTCAATCGGCACCAGGCGTTTGCGTCGCTCACCGACCCGTGGGATGCAGGCCAAAAGCCCACGCGTATAGGGATGCACAGGATTGGCGTAAATCTCCTTGACCGGGGCGGTCTCGAGAATCCGTCCGGCGTACATGATCGCCACCCGGTCGGCATTTTCCGCAACCACGCCGAGATCGTGGGTGATCAAAAGGGTCGCCATATTGCGTTCTTCCTTGATTTGTCGGAGCAAATCCATGATCTGTGCCTGGATCGTGACATCAAGTGCGGTGGTCGGTTCATCGGCAATCAGCAGTTGCGGGTTGCAGGCCAGCGCCATGGCAATCATGACCCGTTGGCGCATGCCGCCGGAAAGCTGGTGCGGGTAATCTTTCAGCCGTTGTTCTGCCGCAGGAATACCGACGCTGTGCAGCAGCTCCGCTGCTATCTTCGTCGACTTCTTTTTGTCATAGCCGCGGTGTAGCTGCAGGCTTTCGTTGATCTGGTCACCGATGCGGAAGACCGGGTTGAGCGAGGTCATGGGTTCCTGGAAAATCATGCCGATACGGTTGCCGCGAACTCGACGGATCTCTGCTTCGGGGATGTGCAAAATATCCAAATCGGCAAACCTGATCTCGCCCTCGACGATACGTCCCGGCTCCGGGACCAGGCGCAAAAGGGAGAGTGCCGTGACAGACTTTCCGCAACCCGATTCGCCGACCAGGGCAAGAGTCTCGCCGCGGTTGATGGTAAAATCAACTCCGGCGATCGCCTTGACCAAACCGTCACCGGTGAAGAAGTAGGTCTGCAGGTTTTTGACTTCGAGTAGTGCGCTCATCGTGTCCCGCGTTGCACAGAATTAATGAGTTGAATGGAAGCATGACCAGGTGGGGATGTCAATTGTTTAAAGAACGGAACGCAGGACGCGGTACGGGGAACGAGGACATCAAAATCATACAAACGTCATGTTGTTTGACAAGACACAGTATGAGACAATTTTTCCAGCCCCCAGCCCCCAGCCCCCAGCCCCCAGCCCCCAGCCCCCAGCCCCCAGCCCCTGCTTTATATGCTATGATGTGAGATATGAACCACCTGCATTGCCATTGGCGGTAAGTAAATGCCCGATCTCGTTGACCTTCACCTGCACAGCACTTTCTCTGACGGTACCTTGACCCCGACTGAGCTGGTTGCCGAAGCGGCCAGCGCCGGTCTGCGGGCCATTGCCCTGGCGGACCATGATAATGTCGATGGCATTCCGCAAGCGATTGCTGCGGGTCGCAAGCTTGGCGTCGAGATCATTACTGCGGTTGAACTGTCGGTCGTCTGGCAAGATTACCAGGAGCTTCACCTGCTCGGTTACGCCTTCGATCACGAGAATCAGGCGTTACATGATGCCTTGGCGGAATTCCAGGTCTTCCGCGCCGAGCGAAGCCTGCGAATTGTCGAAAAGATCAACCGGCAACTGCAAAATGAAGGGCGCCGACGGATGAATGCTGCCGCGATCAGGAAACGCGCCGGGGGCACGATCGGCCGTCCGCATATCGGTCATGCCCTGCTCGCTGCGGGTCACGTGCAGAGTATGGACGAAGCCTTTGAGCGTTATCTGGTCCCCTGCAATGAACCGAAACGCTTTTTCCCGATCGATGCAGCGATCCGGCTGATCCACGCTGCCGGGGGCTGTGCCGTTTTGGCCCATCCGCCATTTATCGGCGTCGATGAAGAGACGCTGCTCGAGCTGCTCGACCAGTTCATTGGTTTGGGCCTGAACGGTCTCGAAGCCTATAACTCCGGTGCCGGCAACGATGACATTGATCGTTACATCTCCCTCGCTCGCAGAAAAGGCCTGATCGTCACTGGTGGCTCCGATTTCCACCAGCCGCTGCCGGGCGGAATTGTCATCGGTGCCGGGCGCGGCAACCTGAGAATCCCTTACCGTTGCGTCGAGGAGATCAGGGCGGCAATTTCTTCCGCATAACAGCGGGCCCGATGATCTGGGGGATGGCAGAAGTCCCTTGAGGAGTCAACATGCGGACAGCCTCAAGCCAGCAGGTGCTCGAACAGTATCCGCGCGCCGATCACAATCAGGACGACCCCGCCGAGGATTTCCACCCGCGGCCCCCAGCGATCACCGATGCGACGGCCCACCAGCATGCCGACCACGGTCAGTACCCCGGCCACCAGGCCGATGATGAATGCCGGAAACCAGATCGAGACACCGATCACACTCAAAGAGAAGCCGACCGCCAGGGCATCGATGCTGGTGGCGATCGAGAGCATGACCAGGCTTAAGCCGCGGGTCGGGTCGCGATCACCAGCCTTCTCTTCGCCGCTCATCGCCTCGTGAATCATCCGGCCGCCGATCAAAACCAGCAGGGCAAATGCGATCCAGTGGTCCCATGCCGAGACGAACCGGACGACGGTCTGGCCGGCCAGCCAGCCGATTACCGGCATCAAGGCCTGGAAAAGGCCAAAATGAAAGCCAAGGCGGAAGATGTGCCGTCCGGTCAAGCGCGCCAAAACCGTTCCCGTGCCGAGAGCTACAGCAAAAGCGTCCATTGCCAATGCCAGTGCCAGACCGAGCAGGGTTATGGCATCCATATTGCCCCCCGGTTACTGTATTCCATGGGACGAGTCGTCATAAAAAGCTGGCCTGGAACTCGAATGGTGACGATTTTTTAAGTATCGCTCTTGTTTCATAAGCCTGTTATTCGCTAGAAT
>JBFLJZ010000061.1:0-20028 GCA_040882925.1 Desulfuromonadales bacterium | reverse complement strand
CGCCATGATCGGCATGGTTGATAATTACTATGCGGTTCTATGCTTTGCCGGAATCAGTGGTATCGGAATTGCTGCCTATCATCCGGAAGCAGCACGCAGGGTCAATCTATTAGGAGGCGAGCGCAAGGCCGAGGCCATGAGTGTATTTGGTATCGGAGGCACCCTGGGCTTTGCCTGCGGCCCAATATTCATAACTACTGCAATCCTCTGGTTTGGCCTCAACGGGAGTCTCAGCATTTTGATACCTGTTGGTCTTGTCGCAGTTCTTGTGCTGGTATATTTACCCTCCGCCACACCCACGACGAAAAAATCAACCCTCCATGGTGCAACAGGCAATAGTGACAATTGGAGAGCGTTCTCCTTTCTCACAATATGTGTGACCGCACGGTCTGTTCTGTTTTACGGCCTTCTGACCTTTGTCCCCTTGTACTGGGTCAGCATATTGGGGCAAACAAAAGTCGCGGGCGGAATGGCGCTCTCAGTCATGACGATTTCAGGTGTTATAGGGAACCTAGTCGGTGGTCGTTTTGCAGATCGCTTTGGAAATACACGCATTATTCTCTGCGGATTTGGGATGCTTGTAGTGCTTGTCCCGTTACTTATATGGGCAGCCAATTCAATTGCAGCATTACTGGTGCTTATCCCCATTGGATTTGCACTGATGGCAACATATGCACCATCCGTAGTCTTAGGGCAGAAATATTTGCCGAATCATATAGGGTTTGCATCAGGGATTACCCTAGGGGTAGCTGTTGCGGCTGGGGGGATTGCGGCTCCATTTCTCGGGCGTATCGCGGACACATTTGGACTTGTAACTGTCTTTACGGGGTTGGCAGTCCTACCTCTGGTTAACATCCTAATTACTTATTACCTTCCAGAACCATCACCCCAGGATCAGTCCTGACTAGAGTCTATCCGATATGTTGTGTTTCTGGTTTTGATGAGACGCTATGGAGCGATTTCTTGTGAGTCTCAGAAGTCCTGCATGACAGTAATTGCCTGAAGCCTCTCTCCCACCGTGACTTTTAAATTAGCACCTCCTTCTAGCGCACAGGATTCGGGGGCAGAGTGTCGGAGGTTGAATCCTCTCGCCCCGGCCAGTCACACAAAAGGGAGACCCATTATCGGGTCTCTTTTTCCCCTGCGGATCAAGTCTGGGGCAAGCTGAGTATACGATTCAGTTCATCAATCACTTCATCCCACACAGCTTTTTCACCATCCCCTCGAGCCCTTTTGTCACCCGCGCCAGCGCAAGGTAGTCGAGCTTATCAGGAGTGTCGTGCACGCTGTGGTAGTGGGGGTAGCGATAAGGTGCGGTGTCGGTAATCATCAACGCGGGATAGCCACTCTGCCAGAACGACCACTGGTCGGACCAGTCAACCCCGGTCAGCCAGATAGGGGCCACGAGTCCCTCGGCGGGAAACGAACTGGCGGCGCGAAAGGCGCCGAGGGCCCGCTGCAGAACAGAGCGGGAGCGAAAATTTGCGACGAAGGCGACAAAGTCCCCGTGGGATGGATAAAAGATGCGCATCGGCGGAAAGGGGAACTGCTGACTGTTCTCCCGGACACTGAAGTAACCTATCGTCTCGAGACTCACCATAGTGACGATCCGCTCCCCCCGCTTGCGAGCAGCTCGAGCATAAACCCGACTCCCCATCTCTTTGGTCTTGAAGAAAGGGGGTTCCTCGTTGACAAAGAAAACCAGCCGCAGCGTCCGTTGCGGTTTCCCATCACGCAGAACTCGAGCCAGCTCGAGCAACGCAGCCACGCCGCTGCCGTTATCGTTGGCACCGGGGGAACCGAACACCGAATCGTAGTGTGCGCCGATAAGCACGATCTCATCCGCCCTCTCCCCACCGTTGAGCTGCACCTGCAGGTTGCTCACCGTGCGTCCCTGCAGTGTGTAGCTATCCGCAGCCACCTCCCAGCCTTCCTCGCGGAGCTGTTCCTCGAGGTAGTGCGCTGCCTGCTCGAGACGCTCGAAGTGCCACATGTTGCGCTCGCCGATCTTCAGGGCAAGTACGCGCACGTGCCCTTTGAGGCGCTCCGCCAGTTGCAGTGTAGCAGCATCGGCTGGGGGGAGCGGCACGGCGGCGCTCCTGACAAAACGCTTCGAGTACCAGGCTGCACCGAACAAAACGGCGACGATCAACAGTAGGCAGATCAGAATCATGGGACGCTTCGCTCTCACCGGCATGATGCACCCATTTTAACGTAACCAGCCGAAAGCACACGCTGTAGAAGCAGGACGTTTTAATCATCACGTCTCGACCAGTCATACAAAAGGGAGAGCCACATTTACAAAACAAGACATACGAGAGACTGTAGCCTGTTCAGAAACAGAAAAGACCGCCAATTACATGACCGTCTTATTAGTCCTTATTTCTATTTTGAGCATGAAAGCACTTTAGGCTTCCCGCCTTCTATAAGCCCTGATATTTGAGAATCTTGTTATCCGGGTTTGCCATATATTCGGCCTAACTTAACATAAAAGAAATATAATTCTAAAAAAGTAGACAGACCTGTCTGTATGAGTTAACTTTGAATCATGGCAGATAAAGATAAAAACATAGCTCCCCGCGAGCGGATACTTGAAACGGCATCTGACCTGTTCTTTCATCAGGGCTTCCGTGCAACAGGCATCAACGAAGTGATTGCAAAGTCAGGGGTCGCTAAAGCGACCTTTTATAACCATTTTCGGACTAAGGACGACTTGTGCCTAGCATACCTCAGAGACCGCAACACGTCAGAGTTCGAAGCGATAAACGCTTTTGTCAATGACCATGACTCACCAGCTGAACGGTTCCTGGCGGTGATAAAATCTGTGCATCCTTGGCTAGAAGCAAACCATTTACGCGGTTGCGCATTTCTCAACATGGTGGCAGAAGTTCCTGATCCACGCAATCTTCTACGCAGAGAAGGACTGCAGCACTATGAGAGTCTCAGGCAATTGATAAGTAACCTTGCCGCGGACTTGATCGACTCGAATGCCCAAATTTATGGGGGTTTTGAAGTAGAGGCTCTGGCCGATGACTATATGCTAATTCTTGGCGGGGCAATTGCTATGACCGAGATTTACAACGACATCTGGCCTGCCATTCAGGGAGTGAAACTGGTTGAGCGTCTCATCAACCCGGGGTAGATATATTTTTTACCCTACAGCAAGACAGACTTGTCTGTCTCATAAAGGAGCATTATCATGGAAACAGCAAAACAAACAACAACTGTCGTCAACGGCGTCAACGTTACCCAACTCTTCGATACGATTGATGCCATCAAAGGAAACCCGGAAGTCTCAAAATTCAAATTTCGCGCAACCAACAAATAGCAAAACGGAACCCACAATCGGGCAACTGTCAAATCATTCTATGGCGCCCTACAGGAAGACAACAGTCGAGAGCCATTAGTCTACGAGATTGATGAGCCGCCGGTTCTGCTTGGAGAGAACAAAGGGGCCAACCCGGTTGAATACCTGCTTGTCGGGCTGTCTGGATGCATGACGACT
Source organism: Desulfuromonadales bacterium (assembly GCA_040882925.1). Taxonomy (GTDB): domain Bacteria; phylum Desulfobacterota; class Desulfuromonadia; order Desulfuromonadales; family BM103; genus JAFDBW01. Next base: position 16,523 of record JBFLJZ010000061.1, on the reverse strand, counting down.
GCCTTGGTAGCTCATGCCTCTGCACGTGGGATAGAAATCAAGTCAGTCTCTTCTTCTCTTGAAGGAGATCTGGACGTACAGGGATTCCTTGGTCTTTCGGAAACTACCCCGGTAGCCTACAAGGAAATAAGGGTCAGCTTCAAAATTGAGGCGGACATCAGCGACCAGGAGAAACAGGAGTTGGTTGAGATGGCGCAAAAATATTCCCCTGTGTTTAATACGGTCACTCAACCAGTAAAAGTAAAGGTAGGGCTTGCTCAGCCATGATGCGAGAATTATCTTCCTTGCTTGCAAGAATGGCCACTTGGTAAGAATCACCAGGTGGCCATTTGTTTGGATTAAAGACCCTCTCAAATACCTCTGATCAATAATGAGTCGAGGCTTTATCGACTACGTTGTAATTTCTAGTATTAGTTTATGCCTGCGCAAGTAATTCTTGTAAACATTTTTGAAATTCTGTTTTCATGTTTCACCGATCTGAATAATGTCATTTGAATGCAGGCGCCACGTTTATAAATTGCAGAGACACTCTGTGAATTACCTGAATCAATGGTAAACTTTGAAAATTCTTAACAAGAATGCAATGTTGAATTATCTCCTATGGCTCTTCCCATTGCACAGGAAGAGCAATATTTTCTCTCTCTACGAATTGGGAGACCGTAGTGGCCGAACAACGGATCGTTTGCATCATAGAAAATGAAAATCAAAGATTTCAAGAGCTGCAAAAGATCCTGAAAGATAACTATTACTCGGTTTGCAGGATTGCCGCGAATGAAGTAGCTTTCTCAGCCATTGTCGATGCGAAACCCGATCTGATCCTTCTGAGTGCAGAGATTACTGAAATCAATCTGTACGAGCTCACTGACACCTTAAACACCGATAGACGGACCATCGATATCCCCGTCGTTTTCACAACCATTCCGGAAGACATTGACACCCGCGCAAAAGTCATCAAGTCAAGCGATGACCTGGTCCTGAAACCATTCGATGAGCGAGAAGTTATTGCGAGAATCGAGCGCCAGATAACCGTATCGAAGGTACGTATGGCTCTGCGTGAGTCCGAGGCAAAGTTCCAGTCGGTAATGGAATCGGCGATCGATGCGATCATTTCGAGTAATGCCGAAGGCAATATCTTGTCCTGGAACAAAGCCGCCGCCGCGATGTTCGGATACACCGAAGATGAGGTAATTGGCAAGCCGATAGAGGTCATTATCCCCGAGCGCTTTCGCAATGCACATGCGGAGGGCATGAATAGAGTGACCACGGGGGGGCCGAGCCACGTGATCGGCAAAACCGTTGAACTTGCGGCCATCTGCAAAAGCGGCGAAGAAATTCCGGTCGAACTTTCCTTGGCAACCTGGTTCCTGGATGACAACCGTTATTACACAGGGATCATACGGGATATCGAAGAGCGCAAACAGGCGGAACAGAAGTTTCGTTCGGTGACCGAGTCAGCCATCGATGCCATTATTTCAGCCAACAGTAAGGGAGAGATCATTAGCTGGAACCAGGCCGCGACCAGAATCCTTCAGTTTGCGGAAGAGGAAGCTGTCGGCCAGCGCTTGGAGATCATTATCCCGGAACGGTTTCATGACGCCCATCGCAATGGCATGAACCGTTTCACCAAGCATGGTGTCGCTCATGTCATTGGCAAAACGGTCGAACTGGTAGCGCGTACAAAGAGAGGCGACGAGATCCCCATTGAATTGTCTCTTTCGACCTGGAAGGTCCGCGATGAGCGCTACTACACGGGGATTATTCGCGACATCGGCGAACGCAAGCGTGCCGAAAAGGAGCTTCAGGAAAAATCGCTGGAGATGAAGAAAAAGAACCAGGAGCTTGAAGACACTTTGAAGCAAATCAACGAAATGCACAATCAAATGATCATCCAGGAAAAGATGGCTTCTCTGGGCAGGCTCAGCGCCGGCATGGCCCATGAGCTAAACAACCCTGCGGCTGCCGCGCAGCGCAGTGCGGCCCATTTACAGGGTCTGTTGTTGAAGTTGCAGGGCGTGCAGGCACGCATGGCAACGATGGATTTCGATCAGCAACAGATACAAAAAATTATTGCGCTGGATGAAATGGCCAGGGAACGCGCAAAAGAGACTGCCGAGTTAAATATCCTGACACGCACGGAGAGAGAAAGCTCACTTGAACAGTGGTTGCAGGATCTGGGCGACATGGCTCCCGGTGAAGTCGTACCAGCACTCGTAAATGTCGGTCTTGTAAGAGATGATCTCGAAGCATTTTTGAAACCGTTCCATGAAGAGCAATTCGCCACCGTCATCGCGTGGTTGGGTCTCAAAATTGCCATCTACAGCCTGGTCGAGGAGATCGGACTGGCCACCGGTCGGATAGTCACTCTGGTGAAGGCACTCAAGACCTATACCTACATGGACCAGGCTCCGGTGCAATCGATTGATCTTCGCAAGGAACTGGATAATACGCTCATTATTCTGCGCAGCAAATTGAAAAAGGGGATTGAGGTCGTTCGACAATATGTTGACGACTTCCCCGTGATCGAAGCCTATGCAGGCGAGTTGAACCAGGTTTGGACGAATCTCATTGATAATGCAATTGACGCCATGGAGGGGGCTGGCACCATTATTGTCAGAGCAAAAAGGGAGAATCAATGGGTCGTTGTCGAAATAGAGGACAGCGGCCCGGGAATCAAGCCTGAACATATGTCGCAAGTTTTCGATCCTTTTTTCACTACAAAACCGCCGGGACAGGGAACGGGACTTGGCCTGAATATCAGCCGAAACCTGATTGTCCAGAAGCATCACGGGAAACTGACCGTCAAATCGAAGCCCGGAGCAACGTGTTTTACTGTTCATTTACCCTTGGAGTTTCAACCTGCCGAGAAAAAGAATAATTAATGGAGTTCGGCGAAATGAATAAACCAATCATTATTGCCATTGATGATGAACCCCAGGTACTGAATGCCATCGCCCGGGACCTGCAGGCACAATACCAGAACGAATATCAGATCATGAGAGCAGCCTCGGGCAAAGAGGCCATAGATGCGGTGCAAGAGCTCAAACGAAGGAATCTTGCCATTGCGCTGTTCCTTGTTGATCAGCGCATGCCGACGATGTCAGGCATCGAATTTCTTACAGAGGCGGTGAAGCTTTACCCTGAGACCAAAAAAGTGCTGTTGACGGCCTATGCTGACACCGATGTGGCCATCAACAGCATTAATTCGATCAACCTTGATTATTACTTGATGAAACCCTGGGATCCGCCCGAGGAGAGGCTCTATCCTATCCTTGACGACCTGCTGAGCGACTGGATCAGCACCGTGCCGATTCCTTATGGCGGGATACGACTTGTCGGTACGCTCTGGTCGGCGAAGTCTCATTACATCAAAGATTTTCTAGCCCGGAGCCAAATCCCCTATCAATGGCTGGATTTTGAGAAAGCGGTCGAGGCAAAAAAACTGCTAGAACTGGAATCTAGTAAAGAGGTCCGGATGCCAACGCTCTTCTTTCCTGACGGCAGCACCTTGGTCGATCCGGATCTCTCGACCCTAGCCGCCAAGGTGGGGATGTCAACCCGTGCCAAGAAACCATATTATGATTTGATCATCGTCGGGGCAGGGCCTGCAGGATTGACGGCTGCCGTTTACGGGGCATCCGAAGGATTGAAGACGCTGGTCATCGAACGCGAGGCCGCTGGCGGGCAGGCCGGCACGAGCGCCCGCATCGAGAATTTTATAGGCTTCCCCCAGGGGATCAGTGGCGCCGACCTAACCCGCAGGGCGATTACCCAGGCCAAACGCCTCGGCGCTGAAATTTTGATCCAGGAGGTCCACAGCGTGCGCGCCGATGGGCCCTACCGGTTCGTCAGCCTGAAAGACGGTACCGAGCTGAGTTGCAAAGCCTTGCTGCTCTCGACCGGTGTCGCTGTCAGGAAGCTTGATGTTCATGGGATCGATCAGCTCACAGGTGTCTCCGTCTATTACGGCGCGGCCATCTCGGAAGCAGCCCATTACCAGGGGAAAAAAGTTTACGTGATCGGCGGTGCCAATTCCGCCGGGCAGGGCGCCATGTTTTTATCCCGTTTTGCCAGTGAAGTCGTATTGGTATATCGGGACAAAAACCTGAAGAAGTCCATGTCGACCTACCTGATTGACCAGATCGACCGGACAGAGAATATTTCGACGCTCGCCAACACGGAAATAACCGCTGTCGAAGGAACAAAAAAACTTGAAACCATCACGTTAAAAAACAGGGAGAGTGGTGAATCCGTTGCCAAAGAAGCCGATGCCGTCTTTATTTTTATCGGTGCCGTTCCCAGCACGGAAGTAACCGGAGACCTGATTCAAAAGGATGAAGATCATTTCATTTGCACCGGGCCGGACTTATTTCTTGGCGGCAATCGACCTAAGGGTTGGACCCTGCAAAGAGATCCATTTGTCCTTGAGACCAACGTCCCAGGCATATTTGCCGCTGGCGATGTTAGACATGGCGCTATTCGGCGCGTAGCGTCCGCCGTGGGACAGGGGGCCGTCGCCGTTGAGCTGATTCATAAATACTTGGAGACGGTTTGACTCAGGATCGCCCCTATTGGAAAACTTGACGAAAAAGAAAGGCCCTCGAGTATATTCCGAGGGCTTCATATAATGACTTGTTTAGTTTGAGTTCACCTTGGGCTCCCCAAGTTGGACTCGAACGACTGATTCTACGATTTGTTATTATCCTCTCGCATGGTTTGTCCATGCTCAGATTGGCCGAAATGCAAAATTCCTGCTGACCCTGATATAGGAATGGCCCCTCCTGGGTGGAAGGGCCACTCGCTTCTTAAAAAGGTTGTTTTTCTGTATTACTCAAGGCCTTTTCGTCTTTCATAACCACACTATATTCTGACTCAACCATTACAACAATTCAAATGTTCGAGTCCAGCACGAAGGTTTATCCATACATTGAATGAATCAGTTCTTGGTGTGTACCAGCCCATCTTTGATGTGAACTGTACGATCCGCGCGTGTGGCAAGTTCAAGGTTATGGGTAATCATAACAATGGTTAGACCATTGTGGCGCAATGAACGAAGGATTTCGAAAATCTTCTCACTGTTGTCACTGTCAAGGTTGCCTGTTGGCTCGTCCGCTAGCAGGATTTCGGGTTCGTTGACCAGGCCACGTGCGATGGCTGTGCGCTGCATTTCTCCGCCACTCAGTTGCGAAGGGACGTGTTCAAGTCGATGCTCCAAACCCACCATTTCCGCCAGACGGGTGATCTTCTCGGGCGAGGCCGGTTTCTTGCTAAAGAGAAGTGGCAGGGCAATATTGTCAAAAACGCTCAGACCCGGAATGAGATAGAACTGTTGAAAAACAAATCCTATCTTGTCCCTTCGCAACTTGACCAGTTCCGCTTCGGGCAAACGGGAGACGTCGATACCATCGATCAAGACTTCACCGCTTGTCGGTTGGTCGAGACAACCGAGGATATGCAGCAGTGTTGTTTTCCCTGCACCTGATGGCCCAGTAATGGCCAAAAGCTCTTCTTTATCGACGCTCAGGTCGACGCCACGCAAAGCGCGGACATCTTCTGCGCCGCGACGATAGCTCTTTTCTGTTTTACTGAGTTCGATCATCCTTTTATCGCCTCAACGGGGTTGATTTTCGAAGCCTTACAGGCCGGATAGATGCCAGCAAAAAAACCAATGACCATGATAAAAAGCATACTTCCCAGGGCGAGAAACGGGTCGAAACTGATCAGGCTGCCCGTTGGGACGAAAGGCATCACAGACCGGACAAATGCTTCGATGAGTTTCGAACCGAGGGTTGCGATCGCGATGCCAAAGACACCTCCCGTCAGCGACAGGATCGTCGTTTCTTCCAGGATGATGCGAAAAACATCCCGTCGCGAGGCGCCTACCGCCCGCATCATACCGATTTCCTGGCTCCGTTCGAACACGGACATAAGGATGGAATTCATCACGCCCACGGCGCTGATCAGCACTGCGATCAAAACTATGGCCAGGCTCAGTGCGCGAGCAGAAGCTGCCAAGTTTGAAATTGAATTCATCACCTGGCCCATAGTCACAATTTGGATGCCCGGGACGGCCGCCGTTAAGGCATCCGTAATTTCATTCATACGCTCAGGGTCTGAGACTTTCACACCTATCGCCGTAGCAGCTCCTGGCCGCTCGAGTATTGTCTGGGCTGTCTGTATGGGAAGATAGACAAAGGCGTCATCCTGGCTGCCAGTCAACCCAACAATCCCGGCTATGACCAGTGGCATCCCATCGGCAGTCTCCATGAACACATCGCCAGGCTTCAAGCCTTCGTGTTTAGCAACCTCGTGGCCGAGCAGAATCTCGTTGTCTTGCGAGGGGATCTTCCCTTCAATCTGCCAGTTAGGCTTGATCGCAGACAAAACCGCCATATCGACACCATAAACAAGGTCGATCCTCTCTTTCTCAGGGTTTGGCTGTTGAGCGACCAGGATAGGTGTCGCCATGGCAATGCCGCTGGTTTCTTGAAGATGCTGCATCACACCGGTATCGAGGAATTTTGGAATGACAGCGCCGTGCAGAACCAGGGCCGCTACCTCGTGGGCACAACCAGAAGGAACAACCATGAAATGCAACCCGGTCCGTTCCAATTCTTCGGCAAGACCCTTGTTGAACCCATTGTTGAAGGAGAGAACGGAAAAGAGCACCCCCACAGAAGCGGCTATGCCCAGCATGGTCAGGGCACTGCGGATTCTGTGTCGCAATAGGTTCTTAACGGCAAGCTTTAGATAGCCACTCATTTCACTTCGACTCCGGTTGCAATCAAAACAAGATTGTTTTGCGCCCTGGCAACTGTGCCGCTGGCTGCGACCTGTTTGTTCGGCATAGAGGGGAGACTGAACTTGTTTGTTGCCATGTCGATGTAGAGTTGCCCGGTATCATCCTGAAGGAAAAACCAGCATCCGTTTGACTGGCATTGCGACACAATCTTACCTTCAAGGGTGACTTTCTGACCGAGAAGGTTCTTTGTTAAAAACACGTCCTTAACCTTCACCATTTGTGCAGAAGCATCTACACCGGCACCATATTTCTCACCACCACACCCGGCAAGGATCGGTATGACAATCAACGTGCCAATCAAAAGCAAATGTTTCATTTGTATTGTCCCTATAATTTTTGTGTTTATCATCTTTTCGCTCGATGAAATGCAGAGCCAATCCTGACTCAAACTTTCATCGCCTCTTAATCAAACGCTTTACGCCTTTGTGGACTCCAAAGCCTCAAGCCTTGCGATCCGTTCTTCTACAGGTGGATGCGTGGAGAAGAGTTTCAACATTGATGCACTGGTCAATGGATTGACGATGAACATGTGTGCGGTCGATGGTGTTGCATTCTGCAAGGGAACGGCTTGCGCCCCCATTTGAAGCTTGCGCAGTGCATTCGCAAGCGCATGTGGCTTGCCGCAGATGCGGGCACCGGTTGCGTCAGCCAGGTACTCTCGAGAACGTGACACGGCCATCTGAAGGACCATCGCCACCATTGGCGCAACAAAGGCCAGGGCGAGGCTGCCGAGCATACCTCCACCCTCTTCATCGTCCTGGTTGCCACCACCGAAGATTGCTGCCCATTGCAGCATATTGCCCAGCATGGCAATCGCCCCGGCAAAGGTGGCCGCGACGGTTCCAATCAAAGTGTCGCGATTCAGGACATGAGCGAGCTCATGAGCCATCACCCCTTCCAGTTCTTCCGTAGTCAGCAGGCGCATGATCCCCTCTGTAGCCGCCACCGCTGCATTCTCAGGATTGCGCCCTGTTGCGAAAGCATTGGGGCCTTCTGACGGGATGATGTAGACCTTGGGCATCGGCATATTGGCCTGAAGAACAAGACGCTTCACCATCCCGTACAAATCGGGATGGTCGGCCTCATTGACTTCACGAGCCTTGTACATTTTGAGAACGATTTTATCGGAATACCAGTAGGTGAAGAAGTTCATGCCTCCCGCAATCAGGAAGGCGACTATCATCCCGGACTGGCCGCCGATGAGGTTACCCATGGCAACCAACAGCAGGGTCAGACATGTCAGGAGAAAAACGGTTTTGATGCGGTTCATTACTTTTACCTCCGTGAGAGTTTTGTGCCGCAGGTAAAAGAAAAAACCTTCACCCGCAGCACTTGCTATATGCTGCGGATAAAGGTCTTGCTGATTTTGACTTATCGTCGCAACCCCGTGTCCGGATGGTGTTAGCCATCGTATTGACGAATCACGGGCTGGCGATGTCTCTCGCCAGTAGCTACTCCCCTTTACTCAAGTTAATCTTCATCCATCCTTACAGTTTTTGTCAACAAAAATCGTACACATCTTCATATTGATCACAACATCATGTGGTTTGCCGGTTTGACAGGACGTACAAAACAACCAGAGGATACGCTAGATGATTATTGGTTATAAGGACGATAGGAGGGATTATCGCAATAGCTTATTGACTATATCCGCTTGTGCGGATATTCTTAACACATGGAAAAGGAAGCGAAAATCTTTAAAGCCCTCGCTGATGAAACGCGCTTGAGCATTTTGGCTCTTCTCCTTGAGGGAGAGTTGTGCGTTTGTGAAATTATCGCTGCACTGGAATTACCTCAATCAACCGTATCCCGGCACCTCGCTTACTTACGCAACAGCGGCTGGGTTCTCGGCCGTCGCCAGGGTGTCTGGATGTATTATGACCTGAACAAGAACGAACATAAAATTATCTGCGAAATGCTTCCCATAGTGAAAAAATACGTTGCCAGCACATCAGGTCATGGCATGGCTTTAGAACGTTTGCATAGATTTCAAAAAGAGCAGAACCAGCAGGCCTGCTGATTTTTTTTGGCCAACCCATATCTGCTTATGCGGATGAATTGTTCTATAAAAGCTCTCCAAGTCTGAGGAGATATTCACATGAGTATTCGTATCGGTATTAATGGTTTCGGGCGAATGGGTCGTCTCGCGCTGCGGGCGGCATGGGATTTGCCGGACTTTGAAATCGTTCATATCAATGAAGTGAAAGGCGGACCGGAGACGGCTGCCCACCTGCTGGAGTTCGACTCGGTGCATGGCCGCTGGAGAAGAAAGATCAAGGCCGATGATAACTCGGTTGTTATCGATGGCACCTCTATCAGTTTCAGTGAAGAGACATCTCCCGGCGATGTTCCCTGGGACAAGCTGGAGATTGATATCGTCATTGAATCGTCTGGCAAGCTTCGGACAACTGAGCTTTTGCAGCCCTACTTCGAGCGTGGTGTCAAGAAAGTTGTCGTGGCGGCACCGGTCAAAGAAGGCGCGCTCAATATCGTTATGGGCGTTAATGATCATCTTTACCAACCAGGTAAGCACCACCTGTTAACAGCTGCATCCTGTACCACCAACTGTTTGGCCCCGTTGGTCAAGGTCCTTCATGAAAAAGTCGGCATCGAACACGGGGTGATCACCACTATTCATGACCAGACCAATACCCAGACCATTGTCGATGCTCCTCACAAGGACTTGCGTCGTGCACGAGCCGCAAGTCTGTCGCTGATTCCAACAACGACCGGATCGGCGACCGCTATTACTCTGATCTATCCCGAATTGAAGGGGAAGCTGAATGGCCACGCTGTGCGGGTCCCCCTGCTCAATGCCTCGATCACCGATGCAGTCTTCGAGATGAAGCGGTCGGTGACTGAAGATGAGATCAACGGCTTGTTCAAAGAAGCTGAGGCGACCTACCTCAAGGGCATTCTAGGCGTTGAAGAGAGGCCGCTGGTCTCGATCGATTTCAAGAGTGATCCCCGCTCGTCGATCATCGATGCACCTTCGACCATGGTGGTCGACGGAACCCAACTCAAGGTTCTGGCGTGGTACGACAACGAGATGGGCTACGTGCACCGCATGATGGAACTCTGCAAGAAGGTTGCATGGTCGCTGTAACGAGAGATGATGACCGATCTTCGTAATTATACGCTGGTCACTGCGGCTTACTGGGGCTTTACCCTGACCGATGGCGCCCTGCGCATGTTGGTGCTGCTGCACTTTCATGATCTGGGGTATTCAGCCGTACAGATCGCTTTTCTCTTCCTGTTTTACGAGTTCTTTGGTGTTGTGACGAACCTGGTCGGTGGCTGGATCGGTTCGCACATGGGACTGAAGGTGACCTTGTTTGCCGGTCTGACCCTTCAGGTCGTCGCCTTGTCGTCTTTGGCCATGCTTGACCCTTCCTGGTCTGTTGCGGTCTCCGTCGCCTATGTGATGGGTGCCCAAGCGCTTTCTGGAATTGCCAAGGACCTGACCAAGATGAGTTCAAAAAGTGCGATCAAGGTCCTGCTCCCCGAAGATGCCGACAGCGCACTGTTCAAATGGGTTGCTGTGCTAACCGGTTCGAAAAATGCCCTGAAAGGAGCGGGGTTCTTCCTCGGCGGTGTGCTGCTGAGCTGGCTGGGCTTTAAAGGGTCGTTAATAGCCATGGCCCTTGGTCTTGCGGTTATCCTGGCGGCTGCGGTTGTCACCTTGCCCCGCGACATGGGGCGCGCCAAGGTCAAGGTCAAGTTTTCTCAGATCCTGTCGAAAAGTCGGGAGGTCAATCTGCTTTCAGCGGCCCGCATGTTCCTCTTCGGTTCTCGTGATATCTGGTTCGTGGTCGGCCTGCCGGTTTTTCTCTCGGCCAGCCTCGGCTGGAGCCATGCCGAGGTCGGCGGTTTTCTGGCTCTCTGGGTGATTGGTTACGGTGGTGTGCAGGCCCTGGCGCCGAAACTTCTTGATCGCTGTCTTGGTGGCGGCACGCCTCGCGGCGGGACGGCAACGTTGGGAGCATTTGTCCTGGCGATCCTGACCGGTCTGATCGCCTTGGGAGTCGGGCTTGACCTGTCCCCTTGGGTCACCGTTGTCTGCGGTCTTGCCTTGTTCGGCTTGGTCTTCGCGCTGAACTCGTCGGTTCACAGTTATCTGATTCTGGCTTACACGGAAAGCGAGCAGGCCGCGCTCAATGTTGGATTCTACTACATGGCCAATGCCATGGGCCGCTTGATCGGCACTTTGCTGTCGGGCGTTGTGTTTCAACTGAGTGGGCTGGTTGGTTGCCTATGGCTGTCGGCTGCATTCGTGCTGGCTGCAACCTTGATTTCACTTAAGTTGCCGCGAGGCCGTGCCATAAATTGTTGATGATTGGTGGGCGATAGGAGGTTTTATTATGGAACATAACCTTAGCCGAAAGCTCTCTTTTCTCGACCGTTACCTGACCCTGTGGATTTTCACCGCCATGGCATTGGGGGTCGCCCTAGGCTGGCTGGTTCCAGGCGTCGAGCCTTTCATCAATTCTTTCCAGGTCGGTACCACCAACATCCCTATCGCTATCGGCCTGATTGTGATGATGTACCCTCCTTTCGCCAAGGTGCGCTACGAGGATCTGCCGCTCGTTTTCCGCAACACCCGTATTCTCGGGCTGTCATTGGTCCAGAACTGGCTGATTGGGCCGGTGTTGATGTTTGCTCTGGCGGTGATCTTTCTTCCGGACAAGCCGGACTACATGGTCGGTCTGATCATGATCGGGCTGGCACGCTGCATCGCCATGGTCATCGTCTGGAACGAGCTGGCCAGGGGGAGCACTGAATATGCCGCCGGTCTGGTTGCCTTCAACAGCATTTTTCAGGTGTTGTGCTATAGCATCTACGCATGGTTTTTTATCACCTTCCTGCCGCCTCTGATCGGACTGGAGGGCGTCGCAGTAGATATCTCTATCGGGCAGATCGCCGAGAGCGTCTTTATCTATCTCGGTGTGCCGTGTATTGCTGGAGCTTTGACCCGCTGGGTTGGGGTTAAGATATTGGGTCGCGATGAGTACCACCGTCGCGTCGTACCAAAGATCGGCCCGCTGACCTTGATCGCGCTGCTGTTCACCATCGTCGTGATGTTCAGCTTGAAAGGGAATCTGATCGTCCAACTCCCGTTCGACGTGCTGCGCATCGCCGTCCCACTGCTGATTTACTTCATCATTATGTTTCTGGTCTCGTTCTGGATGGGCAAGCGACTTGGTGCCGATTACTCACGAACCACGACCCTCGCTTTCACAGCAGCCAGCAACAACTTCGAGCTGGCTATCGCTGTGGCGGTAGCAGTCTTCGGTCTGAATTCAGGAGCTGCTTTCGCCGCGGTCATCGGTCCTTTGGTCGAGGTGCCGGTCATGATCGCGCTTGTGAATGTGGCCTTCTGGTTTCAGAAGCAGTGGTTCGGTGAAGTCCGCATTTAAAGTGTCGATATAATTACAATACGGTTTTCCCAGTGCCACACCGCCAAGTTTGGTGAACCACAATAAAAACAGGGGTTTAAATCTTTTGCTTCGCGCCCCTGCTGGTTTGCCTTTTCTCCTAGGTGCCAAGAAAGGTGCCAATTCAGAAGAAAAACGGTTTTGATGCGGTGCATTACTTTTACCTCCGTGAGAGGTTTGTGCCGCAGGTAAAAGAAAAAAACTCTACCCGCAGCATGCTATATGCTTCGGATCAAGGTCTTGCTGATTTTGACTTATCGTCGCAGCCTCGTGTCCGGATGGCATCAGCCATCGTAATGATGAATCACGGGCTGGTGATGTCTCCCGCCATTAGCGACTCCCCTTTAGTCTGGATTATTAGCCCCAGAAGTGACTTTCAAAGTCAACAAAAAGCGTGCAAATATGCACTGGGTTGGTGTAATAAAATATCATCCCCAAAAGAGGCAATAGTGAATAAATGCCAGTGCGCACGAAACAAAAACGTCTGAAAAAAGAACTTGGTTTACGGGGTGTTTATGCCATTGCAACTGGAGCCACCCTCAGTGCAGGGTTTTTTCTGCTTCCCGGTATTGCTGCCACTCAGGCTGGTCCGGCCCTGGTTTTGTCTTACATTCTGGCTGCTCTTCCACTGATTCCTGCCATGTTCAGTGTCATTGAGCTGGCAACGGCGATGCCACGTGCCGGGGGAGTTTATTACTTTCTCGATCGGTCATTGGGACCCTTCCTGGGTTGTATAGGCGGGATTGGCACCTGGCTTGCCCTGATTCTGAAAGTCACCTTTGCGCTTGTTGGAATGGGTGCCTATATATCTCTCTTTCTACCGAACTTATCCATCACCCCGATTGCTGTGACGATCGCCTTGGCTCTTGCCGCGGTCAACCTGGTAGGGGCAAAGAAGAGCGGCGGACTTCAGGTTTTCCTGGTTTTTGGCCTGCTGGCGATTCTGGCGATTTTCCTTGCCAGCGGGATACCCTCTTTTCAGCCAGAGCATTTCGAGAATTTCTTTGCCGCCGGCTTTGACACAATTATAGCGACCGCCGGGATGGTCTATATCAGCTACGTTGGTGTCACCAAGGTCGCGAGCCTCTCTGAAGAGGTCAAAGACCCGGAAAAGAATCTGCCGCGGGGTGTCATTCTGGCTTTGCTGACGGCAATTCTGATTTATGCCCTTGGAACGATGATAATTGTCGGCCTCGTCCCACCAAATGAACTTCGAGGCAACCTGACACCGGTCGCTTCCGCTGCGGAATATTCATTAGGCCGCCCAGGGGTCATACTCTTATCCTTGGCAGCGATGCTCGCTTTCATTTCCGTTGCCAACGCGGGCATGATGAGTGCCTCTCGTTACCCTCTGGCTATGAGTCGAGACCATCTACTGCCCCATCATTTCAGGGAGCTGGGCAAGTTCGGCACACCTTTTTATTCTATTATCCTGACTCTCGCCACCATGATTCTGATCTTGATTTTATTCGATCCAATGAAGATCGCGAAGCTAGCCAGTGCCTTTCAGTTGCTGATGTTTGCCCTGGTCTGCCTTGCGGTTATCGTCATGCGCGAGAGTAAAATTCCATCCTATGACCCAGGTTACAAGTCGCCATTCTACCCCTGGATGCAACTCACTGGCATTATTGCACCTTTCTATTTAATTTTTGAGATGGGGGCCCTCTCGATTGGCTTCTCAATCGGTTTGGTCGCGATTTCTTCGCTTTGGTATCACTACTATGCTCGTCATCGTGTTGCCCGTACAGGAGCCATTTATCATGTTTTTGAAAGACTCGGGCGGCACCGACATCATGACCTCGATACAGAATTGCGTGGCATACTTAGGGAAAAGGGGCTACGTGAAGAAGACCCCTTTGACGAAATCGTCAGGCGCTGTCTCGTTTTCGACCTGACTGAGGAAGTGACTTACGAAGCGGTCATTCGGCGGGTTGCAGATGAAATGTGTTCACGTGTACACCTTACTCCAGATGAGATCATAGGTCAGGTCATGGAAGGCACCCGCATAGGTGCGACACCCGTGACCAATGATGTGGCCTTACCACATTTCCGGACTGATCGTCTCGATCAAGCAGAAATGGCACTGGTGCGCTGTCGGAAGGGTGTTCAGATGCGAACTTATGATGCGCTGACGCACGAAGAGGCCGATGAGGTTCTGATTCATGCCCTTTTCTTCCTCGTCAGCCCTGAGAACAATCCTACCCAGCATTTGCGGATTCTTGCCCGAATTGCCGAACGCGTCGATGAGGTCAGTTTTCCTTTTGAATGGAAACAGGCGAGGAATGAAAGGGAACTTCGTGAAGCTCTTTTGCACGACGACCGTTTCTTAGTGCTAGAAATAAATAGCTCTGAGTCAACCAGCGCCCTTATTGGCAAACCGTTGCGTGAAGCGGCCATCCCGAGGGGGTGCCTTGTTGCGATGTTGACAAGGGACGGTGAATCATTTGTCCCAAACGGCCGAACTGTATTGCAAGACCAAGATGAATTGTCGATCATTGGTGAGGATGAGGGAATGGATCTATTACGGGATACTTACCTTGCAAAGTAAAACGTCTCAAGGGCAGCCCTGCTTGACTCAAAAGCAATGTTTTCAAGCCTGTGCCCACGACTCTCCGGTTCGTGGGGCCATCGCTGGAAGAGGCCGATTTCATCCATGAAATTGGCCTTGTTCAGTTCACTGTAAACCTCGTATATGCAGGGAAAAAACCTAAAACATGCAAAGGCAGCAGGTTAGAGGTTCGAGTCCAGCCCGGCCAATATCACCGATTCTACTGAATGACCGAACAGATCTCAGCCTGGCAAACTGCCGGGTCAAACGATTCGTCAGCCACCTCCTGGCACTTTTTCAATACCACAATCGACACTTTCAGCTTTGCCACTCGGACGATAATTCCAGAGCAGCAGACCGATTAGAACGCATGCTGAGGCAAGGTAGAGCCATGACTCTTCGCCATGTTCGGCATGCGAGGCCCAGGACACTATATCGATTGACCACCATTCATAGATCCGATTGACGAACCAGCCGAAGACCAAAGAGCAGGTGGCGATAGCGGCAACATAAGCAACGGTGGTTGCCTTGCCGAGGTGTTTGGCGACAACGGTCATCGTTGCAGCGTTTGTCGCAGGGCCAGCGAGCAGGAAGACCAGGGCCGCCCCTGGAGACAACCCTTTTAATACAAGTGCCGCCGCAACCGGCGTCGATGCACTGGCGCAGATATAGAGTGGAATGCCGATGATCAGCATAATGACAAGGGAACTGTATTCTCCGCCCAGGTAGCGATCGACAAAGTCAACCGGGACAAAATAAGAGATGATCCCGGCAATCAGAATGCCGAGCAGCAACCAGCCACCAATATCTTTGAGCAAATCAGTGAATGCATAAATGACTCCGTCCTTGAGCCGTTGGAGAATCGGTTTCTGAGTCAATTGCGTACTCTTGTCAGCATTTGCCGAACAGCAGCTATCTGCCGTGTCAGTCTTAGCCGCCACTTTCTGTTCAGGCAATACATTGATCAATGCGCCTGTTGCCAGAGCAGTAATAAACGCGGAGACAGGGCGGATAATGGTCATAAGCGGGTCGAGCAACGCCCAGGTGATAGCGACAGAGTCGACTCCTGTTTCAGGCACAGAGACGAGAAACGATGCCGTTGCGCCTTTGCTGGCCCCCTGTTTACGCAGGCCCACGGCAACCGGGATGACTCCGCAGGAGCAAAGCGGCAGGGGGACACCAAACAGTGATGCTTTGAAGACGGAACGAAAACCGTTCCCGCCTAGATGTTTGACGATGACTCTTTCGGGGATCAGAACTTTCAACAATCCTGCGGCAAAGAAGCCAAACAGGACAAACGGGGCGGCCTCTTTAAAGACCAGCCAAGATTCGTTTGCGATACCAACCATTGCTTCGAGCATAATGTGTGACTCGACGGCATCAGCCGCTTTTCAAGTGTTCAAAAGTGTTTGACAAGACATCTTGCACATAGCTGTCGGCGAGGGAATAATAGGCAATTTTGCCTTCTTTGCGATAACGAACCAGCCCCTTTGTTCGCATAAGCCTGAGTTGGTGTGAGACCGCAGACGATGAGGCGTTCAAGATTGCCGCCAGATCGCAAACACACAGTTCCGTTATACTCAGCGCCTGTAGAATGCGCAGCCGCGAGCTGTCCCCCAGCAAGCTGAAAAGTTCCGCTGCCTCAGAAACTAGAGTCGCTCCAGGCATATGTTTCGTCGCCTGTTCCACCTGTTCCCGATGAATGACGTTGACCTGACAACTGATCTGACAGATATCTTCG
>JBFLJZ010000060.1:0-6383 GCA_040882925.1 Desulfuromonadales bacterium | reverse complement strand
GTGGTGGTGCCGGGATGGCACCGATGCGCTCGCATATCTTCGATCAGTTCAAGCGCATCAGAACCGATCGCAAAGTCTCCTTCTGGTACGGGGCGCGCAGCTTGCGTGAAGCCTTCTATGTCGAAGAATTCAACGAGCTGGCAGAGACACATGAGAACTTCTCCTGGCACCTCGTGCTCTCCGAACCGCTGCTCGAGGACAACTGGACAGGCGCCACGGGATTTGTCCACCAGTATCTGCTCGATAACTACCTGGTCGACCACCCGGCTCCCGAGGACTGCGAATACTACATGTGCGGACCGCCGATGATGAACAAGGCGGCCGGTGAGATGCTGTATAATCTTGGCGTCGAAGAAGAGAACATCCTATATGACGATTTCGGCATCTAGCTAAGGAGGTTGACCGTGCGCTTCGAACAGACGCGAACCATCCTGCAGAAACTGGCCCCGCAGTACCATCGCACGGTCAGCGATCATTTCCAGCAGCTGGCCGACGGCGAAATATCACCGCGGGTAAAGCTGATGCTCGACTACCTGATCGATCACGAAGAGCACCGAGCGCTGGCGCTCGGTGAATTCTGCCATGGCGCGCCGCACAAGGTGCTGGAGCACTGGTTGAAAGGACTGGAGAGAAACTTTCCCGATGTGCCGGCCGACCTGCTGGATGCAAGCGCCGGGACTGATCTCGACCGGCTGATCAAGGCGGCGGTCGGTTACAAACAGGTCCTGATCGACTACTTCAGCTATGCCGCCGAGCACTGTACCGACCGGCAGACAGCCAACCTGTTCGAGAAGTTGAGGAGCCAGGAAGACCGGGCGATGCGACGCATGATCCGACACGCTCAGGGTCTTGCTGATCTATAGCAGGGATTGACTGCAAAGTGAGATAAAAATGCAAGTTTATTTTGTGGTGTTGATCTTTTTCCTGTTGGCGTTTTCCGGTCTGGCTGCCGGGCTGCTGCTCAAACGCAAGGGCTTGCGCGGCGGCTGCGGCCACGGCCAGAAAGCAGATCAGGATTGTCAATGTCATCCGGACAAGACAGCCGCAAAATGCGTTGAGACGAGTCCGCCTGCAAGTTAATCTGTCGGTTGTTGATTGCGGCTGCCAGATTGAACATTTTCTCAACAACCCTGCTCAAAGTCTGTACAATGTTTGAACATTCATTTTAAGCAAGAGCTGCTTGACTTCTTTAAGTGCTTGTAATTGCGAGGCCTGAGATGTTTGGCACGGCAAATGCTTCAGAAAGTGGCGAGTGGCGCGTAGCGCGTGGCAAGAAAAGTCACAAAGTCATCAAAGGCGCCATAATCAAAATCTGTCAACACGCTGCTGTGTTGCTCATTTGGCGACGAAGCCCGCAATAGATGCGATATCTCTATTGACGGGCTTTTCTCTTTAAAATATATCGCGGCACAATGGTTGCGCCGCAGGGCATTGACGCCCTATCCGGATGGTCCGGGTAGGGCGTCGTTTATTTTGTACTTCCGGATCTTCTTCGGACACATCAAAGGCGATGCCGCCACGAAGGAGAGCGAGGAGCACGTCATCCAAAGGGCTTCCATATGAAGAGGCCGCAACGAAAGGAACAGAATCATGGCTGAAAAGAAACTGCGTCAAATTGCAATCTACGGCAAGGGCGGCATCGGCAAATCCACGACAACCCAGAACACGGTGGCCGGACTCGCCTCCCTTGGCAAGAAGGTCCTGATCATCGGCTGTGATCCGAAAGCCGACTCGACCCGCCTGATCCTGCACGCCAAGGCCCAGGACACGGTTATGGACAAAGTCCGCGAGCTCGGCACGGTTGAGGACCTCGAGCTGGAAGATGTTTGTCGACGGGGCTATGGCGATGTCATGTGCGTCGAGTCGGGCGGCCCGGAGCCGGGTGTCGGCTGTGCCGGTCGTGGCGTTATCACCGCAATCAACTTCCTCGAGGAAGAAGGCGCCTACACTCCTGACCTCGACTTCGTCTTCTATGACGTCCTCGGTGACGTTGTCTGCGGCGGCTTCGCCATGCCGATCCGAGAGAACAAGGCCCAGGAGATCTACATCGTTGTCTCCGGCGAAATGATGGCCATGTACGCTGCCAACAATATCGCCAAGGGGATCGTCAAGTACGCCTCCTCCGGCAGTGTCCGGCTTGCCGGCCTGATCTGCAACAGTCGCAACACCGACCGCGAAGCCGATCTGATCGAAGCCTTGGCGGCACGCCTCGGCACCCAGATGATTCACTTCGTGCCGCGTGACAACCAGGTGCAGCGTGCCGAGCTACGCCGCATGACGGTGATCGAGTACTCCCCCGAGCACAAGCAGGCCGCCGAGTATCGCGAACTGGCGCGCAAGATCACCGAGAACGAGATGTTCGTTGTGCCGACGCCGCTCGAGATGGAAGAGCTTGAAGACCTGCTGCTGGAATTTGGCATCATGGAAGCGGAAGATGAGACGATCGTCGGTGTGGCGGAGAGTGCTTAAAGACGGTGACGCGTGATCTGTGATCCGTGATCCGAACAGGTACATGTCTTGAACCGATCACTGGTCACCGGTCACTGATCACACTATAGCGACCAAAGGAGCAATTTATGGCAGAGCGTAAGCCCATCAAGGGCGTAACAATAGAGAAAACCGAAAAAATGATCGCTGAAACCCTGGCGGAGATGCCAGAGAAAGCAGCGCAGAAGCGCGCACCGCATCTTGGTGCCAATGAGCCGAGCGTGTCGAGCTGCGCGGTCAAATCGAACAAGAAGGTTGTCCCCGGCGTGATGAGCCAGCGTGGCTGCGCCTACGCCGGCGCCAAGGGTGTTGTCTGGGGTCCGATCCGCGATATGGTGCACGTCTCCCACGGCCCGATCGGCTGCGGCGTTTACAGCTGGGGAACCCGGCGCAACCTGATGCAGGGCATCCCCGGCGTCACCTCCTTCCCGATGGATTTCACCTCCGATTTCCAGGAGCGCGACATCGTCTACGGCGGTGACATCAAGCTGGAGAAACTCTTGAAAGAGGCCGACGAGCTGTTTCCGCTCAACAAGGGAATGTCGATCCTCTCCGAATGTCCGGTCGGTCTGATCGGCGACGATATCAACGCCGTCGCCAAGAAGATGGAAAACGAGCTCGACAAGCTGGTCGTGCCCTGTAACTGCGAGGGCTTCCGCGGCGTCTCCCAGTCGCTCGGTCATCACATCTCCAACGACTCGATCCGCGACCACATCATCGGCAAGTTCGAGTTCAAGGAAGAAGCCGGCCCTTACGATGTCGCCCTGATCGGTGACTACAACATCGGCGGCGACGTCTGGGCCGCCAAGCCGATCCTCGAAGAGGTCGGTCTGAACGTCAAGTCGGTCTGGACCGGTGACGGAGAAGTGGAAAAGATCGGTGCGACCCATTCGGTCAAGCTCAACCTGATCCACTGCTACCGTTCGATGAACTACATGTGCAAGGTGATGGAAGAGAAGTGGGGGATCCCCTGGCTGGAGTACAACTTCTTCGGCCCGACCAAGATCGAAGCCAGCCTGCGCGCCATCGCCGAGTGCTTCGACGACAAGATCAAGAAGAACGTCGAAAAGGTGATCAAGAAGTACAAGCCGGAGATGCAGGCGGTGGTTGACGAGTACAAGCCGCGCCTCGACGGCAAGACCGCGATGCTGTTTGTCGGTGGCCTGCGCCCGCGCCACACGATCGGCGCCTACGAGGACCTCGGCATCCAGATCACCGGTGCCGGCTACGAGTTCGCCCACCAGGACGACTACGACCGAACCGCCCCGGAGATGGCCAAGGGCACCTTGATCTACGACGACGTTTCCGAGTTCGAGTTGGAAAAGTTCGTCGAAGAGCTCAAGCCCGACCTGGTCGGCAGCGGCATCAAGGAGAAGTATGTCTTCCAGAAAGCCGGCATCCCGTTCCGCCAGATGCACAGCTGGGACTACTCCGGGCCGTACCACGGCTACGAGGGTTTCAAGATCTTCGCCCGCGACATCGATATGGCAATCAACAGCCCGACCTGGGGGTTGGTTAAATCACCTTTTTGATGGATAGCCACGACGACACGAAGTCACGAAGAAATCATTTGAGGGTTTTAACTATATCGTGAAAAGCTTTTCTTAGAGTCTTTGTGCCTTCGTGGCCCAAAATATGGAGTTTATTATGAGTGCTGAAGCAGCAGTAAAATTTGTAACCGAGACCCCGGCGGAAGAAATCGCCCGGGTCAAGGAATGGATTAATAGCGAAGAATATAAAGAGAAAAACTTTGCGCGGACCGCTCTGGTGGTCAACCCGGCCCACGCCTGTCAGCCACTCGGCGCGCAGATGGTGGCAACCGGTTTCGAAGGGGCCCTGCCGTTTGTGCATGGCTCCCAGGGGTGTGCCTCTTATTTCCGCAGTACCTTCAGTCGCCACTACCGTGAGCCGGCCGCTGCGACCTGTGACGCCATGACCGAGGATGGTGCGGTGTTCGGTGGCCAGAACAACCTGTTCGAAGGGCTGGAGAACGCCTACGCCCTTTACAAGCCGAAGATGATCCCGGTCTACACCACCTGCATGCCGGAAGTCATCGGTGATGACCTGACCGCCTTTATCAAGAACGCCAAGCAGCAGGGGCACCTGCCGGAAGATGTGTTGACTCCCTACGCCAACACCCCGAGCTTCAACGGGACTCACATCCACGGCTACGATGCGATGCTGAAGAGTATCCTCGAGACCCTCACCGAAGAACAGAATGTCGAGGGCAAGTGTACCGGCAAGCTCAACATCATCCCCGGCTTCGACGGCAATGTCGGCAACCTGCGTGAGTACAAGCGCATCTGCGAGCTGATGGGAATCCCCTACACCATGCTCGCCGATGTCTCCGATGTCTTCGACTCGGGCTGCGACGGTGAGTACAAACTCTACCCGGGAGGGACCAGGCTGGAAGACGCTGCCGAGTCGATCAACGGCAAGGCGACCATCTCTTTGCAGAAATATTCGACCGTCACCACCATGAAGTGGATCGAATCGGAATACACCGGCGAGAAGGCGACCCTGCCGATGCCGTTCGGCATCAAGAAGACCGATGAACTGATCCTTAAACTGAGTGAGATGTTCGACAAGCCGGTGCCGGAAGAGTTGCAGAAAGAGCGAGCCCAGGCCGTTGATGCCATGACCGACGCCCACCAGTACCTGCACGGCCGCAAGTTCGCCGTCGTCGGCGACCCCGACTACCTTATCGGTATCGTCTCTTTCCTGCTCGAAATGGGCGCGCGTCCCTGGCATGTGCTCTGCTCCCGGGCGACCAAGAAGTTCAAGAAGGAGATGGACGCCCTGCTCGAGTCGTCACCTTTCGGTGAAGGCTGTACCACCTACATCAACAAGGACCTCTGGCACATGCGCAGTCTGCTGGTCACCGATCCGGTCGACGGCATTATCGGCGACACCCACGCCAAGTGGGCTGCACGCGACGCCAAGATCCCGTTGTTCCGCATCGGGTTTCCGATCATCGACCGGGTCAATCTGCACCGTTCTCCGGTCATCGGTTATCAGGGTGCAATCAACATGCTGACCATGATCGCCAACAAGTTCCTCGATATCACAGACGAGACTTGTGAAGACCAGTGGTTCGAGATGATGAGATAAAGAGAGGAAAGAGGTCAGGGGTGAGAGCTGAGAGGTTAAACTTCTTTCCACTTTCCCCTAACCCCTTGCCCATATCAATTTTATGATCAGAACCAGGCGCCTTGAAATCGTCAGCGATATCAATAAGAAAGGTTTAAGTATGAAAGTCGCATTCGCCAGCACCGACAAGGTGCATGTCAATGAGCATTTCGGCCAGGCCGAGGAGTTCACCATCTGGGAGATCGGGCCGCAGGATGCTGCTTTCAGCGGTGTGGTCCAGGTGCAGTCCGAGAATGCGCCGGGGCACAGCGACGACAAGATCGAGGCCCGCAGTGCAGCGCTGGCAGAGTGCGCCCTGGTTTACGTCGGCGAAATCGGCGGCCCGGCCGCGGCCAGGCTGGTGGCGAAGAAGATTCATCCGATCAAGAGCAAGGAGCGGGAACCGATCACCGTGGTGGTCGAGAAGCTCCAGGAAGTGCTCAGGGGCAATCCTCCGCCCTGGTTACGTAAGGCGATGCTTAAGGGCGAACGTCCGATCACTGCATAAATATTAGGTTTGCCACTAAGACACCAAGACACGGAGAAAAGCATTTTTGTTTATTTTATGACAAAACATGGCCTTTGAGGTTCTCTTTGATTCTTTGAGCCTTGGTGGCAATAAATAACTTTTAAGGAGAAAAGACAATGACTTTACTAATGGGAGTGACATACGGCGGAGCAGAGTGGACACCGACTTTCGCCATGGAAATCGACGAAGAGAAGTGCATCGGTTGCGGCCGCTGCTTCAAGTCATGCGCCCGCAAGGT
>JBFLJZ010000059.1:0-4922 GCA_040882925.1 Desulfuromonadales bacterium | reverse complement strand
GCTACGCCTCGATTCTCGGTATCTTCGCCGGCGTCACCAACCTGATCCCCTACATCGGCCCGATTATCGGCATGATCCCGGGAATCCTGATTGCCTTTGTCGACCTCGGCGTAGGCTCGCAGTTCTGGTGGATCGTCATCCTCTACATCCTGATAGCCCAGGTTTTGATCGACAACTTCGTCTTGATCCCGATCCTTATTTCACGCGTTTCAAACCTGCACCCGCTCTGGGTTTTCTTCGCCATTATCGCCGGCGGCAAACTGTACGGCGTGATCGGCATGATCATCGGTGTGCCGATTGTCAGCATTGTCAAGATTGCCGCACTTGAAATCCGCACCTATCGCAAGACCTTCCGGTTGCCCGAAACCGCACTCGAAGCAGAACGACTACACTGACCGAGACCATGCAGCATATCGATTTTTTTGCCACGACGGCTAAGGGGCTTGAGGACGTACTTGCCGCCGAGCTGCAAAAGTTAGGCGTCAAACAGGTCACATCGGACAATGGCGGTGCATCTTTCTCCGGCAGCATGGTCGATGGTTACCGAGCATGTCTCTGGCTGCGCACCGCAAACCGTGTGCTGCTCCCCCTGACAACATTTGCCTGTCCATCCCGGGAGGCCCTTTACGATGGCGTTTATGCTCTGGCCTGGGAAGACCGCCTGACACCCGAAATGACCCTGGCCGTCGACGCCAATTTGCGCGATTCCGGGATCACCCACTCCCGTTATGCGGCGCTTAAAACCAAGGACGCCATCGTCGACAAGGTCAGGGACCGTTGCGGCGCAAGACCCAACGTCGATACCGGGAATCCCGATCTTCGGATCAACCTGCACCTGGCTCGCAACCGGTGCACCGTCAGTCTCGACCTGGCCGGAACCGGCTTGCACCGCCGCGGCTACCGGCGTGACCCAACCATCGCACCACTCAAGGAGACCCTCGCTGCCGGCCTGGTTGCGCTGAGTGAATGGGATCGACATTCGCACTTTGTCGACCCGATGTGCGGCTCGGGCAGCCTGCCCCTGGAGGCGGCTCTGCTGGCCAGCGACACCGCCTCCGGCCTGCTCTCACCGGACTTCGGCTTCCAGCGCTGGCCGGATTTTGATGCCGCTGCCTGGCAGCAGTTGCTCGCGGAAGCCGAGCAGCGCCGCGGGCCGCTTCAGGCCAACCTGGTGTTCGGCAGCGATCGGGATCGGCGCGCGGTCGAACTGGCCAGGCGAAATGCGGCAAGGGCTGGCATCGGGTCAGGGATCAGGTGGTCACAACATGATTTCGCCAGGCTCGATCCGCCGGCTGGACGTGGAACACTGATCTGCAATCCGCCCTACGGCGAGCGCATAGGCGACGAAAGCAGCCTTCAGGATTTTTACCGCAAGATCGGCGACACACTCAAGCAGCGCTGGACAGGCTGGACCGCCTGGATCTTGACCGGCAACCTGCCTCTGGCCAAACGTATCGGCCTCAAACCGTCGCGCCGCATCGTTCTCTACAACGGGCCGATTGAGTGTCGTTTGTTGAAGTTCGAACTTTACTGACGAGGTGCGAAATGCGCAGCGCGAGCGGCGAAAAATCAAACACCGCGCTTTGCGCCTCGCGTTTCGCGTTTCCTGCCTAACCTGACTTGCTTTTTTATGCCGTAAGCAGCATAATCGCCTCATTTCTGAAGAAAACCTAATCCGACTATGAGCCGCCACCTGTCCAAATTCATCAACAACCTGAAAATCCGCTGGAAAATGACCGTCGTCGTTCTGCCACTGGTCCTGGTCCCGATTATCGCGGTCGGCACAGTGGTCGGCTGGATCGCCTATCAGCAGGCGTACCTCGGCATCACCCAGACCAGCAAAGACGACCTCGACCATCTGGCCGCATTTACCGTAGACCTGCTTGATGCCCACAACCAGCAGTACCTGACCTACCAGAAAGACCGCAAGGCTGCCACCGAGCAGGAGCTGGCCAGCCTGACCAACCTCGCCTACAACATGGTCGAGGCTCAGAACAATCTCTTGCGCAAGGGAGAAATCGACCTAGCAAGCGCCGAGCAGGCGGCACGCAACGCGCTGAAAAGGGTCCAGGTTGGTGAAACCGGTTATATCTACGCCATGAACAGCAAAGGCGATCTGACCGTGCACATCGCCCGGGAAGGAGAAAACGTCTACTCTGAACAGGACGAAGACGGCAGACATTTTATCCGCACCATGTGCAAGGCGGCGACGAAAACCGAGGCCGGAACACTGCTGAAGATCATTTACCCGTGGCGCAACGCGGAGCTGGGAGACACCCGCGCCCGGCAGAAAATGGTCGTCTACCGCTACTATGAACCGTGGGACTGGATCATCGCCACCGGCGGGTATCTCGAAGAGACCTATCAGAATCCGGCAGCCGAGCGCCGGGCGTTTGCTGAACTCAAGGCGAGGATCAACGCCAAACGGGTCGGCCAGACCGGCTACATCTACTGCATGGATCGCAAGGGCAACCTGATGATCCACCCCGAAGCCGAGGGGCAGAACATCTATGACTCGAAGGATTCAAACGGTGTCCCCTTCATCGAGCAGATGTGCACGCAGCGCGAAGGCTGGATCCGCTATCCCTGGCAGAACCCGGGAGAAAGCCAGCCACGCAGCAAAATCGTCCGCTACCTGCATTACCAGCCCTGGGACTGGATCGTCGCGGTCGGCTCCTACGAGGATGAGTTCTACAGGGAATCGAATCTGATCAAGGGGCGAATCATGAGCAGCCTCGGCCTGATTTCGATCGTTGTCGCCAGCCTGTCAATCCTCATGGTGTTCCTTGCGGCCAAGTTCCTCTCCGACCCAATCCGGCATATGACATCGGTAATCCGCGACATCAAGCACGGCCGCTTCCATCGGCAGATGGAAATTACCAGCCGGGATGAACTCGGCGAACTCGCCCTCACCTTCAACCGCATGACGAGCCAGCTGCAGCGCAACCGTGAACTCGAAGCAAACCTGGCCCAACAGGGCAAGATGGCATCTCTGGGGGTGCTCTCTTCGGGCGTTGCCCATGAGATCAACAACCCGCTAGGCGTCATCCTCGGCTACGCAGGATACCTTGAAAACAAGCTTGATCCCGGGGACCCGAACCATCACTTTATTCATGAGATCAAGCGCGAAAGCAAACGCTGCAAGAAGATCGTGCAAGACCTGCTCAACTATGCCCGCACCCCGCAGCCGGAATTTGCCAGGACCGACCTCAATCAGCTGCTCGATCAGATCATCAGCTTCGCGGCTAACCACACCGACATGCACGGCGTGAGGATCAGCAAACAGTTTATCGATGACCTGCCGGCACTTTCAATTGACGGCGACCAGATCAGGCAGGTGGCGATCAACCTGATTCTCAACGCAGGTGCGGCCATGGCCGACGGCGGCCAGCTGACGGTCAAAACCGCACAGGAAGATGGCGACGCCGTGATCTCTTTTGCCGACACCGGCAGCGGTATCGCCGAAGCCGACCTGGAGCGCATCTTCGAACCTTTCTACACAACCAAGGATCGCGGCACAGGTCTCGGCCTGGCGATCACCAGACAGATCATCGAACAACACCAGGGCAGTATCCAGATGGCCAGTCGACTCAACCACGGCACGACCGTCACCATCCGCCTGCCACTCGAACGAGAGGAATTCTCATGACGCCGCAACGCATCATGTTGGTTGACAACGAAGAGGGTCTCTGCCGCATGATGGAGGCCGTTCTCATGGACCAGGGCTACCAGGTCAAAAGCTTCACCCGACCGGTCCAGGCGGTTGCCGAATTCAGCGCCGGCGACTTCGAGCTGATCATCAGCGATATCAAGATGCCGGAGATGGACGGCCTGGAAGTCTTGCAGCATATCCGCAATCGCGACCCGGAAGTGCCGGTCATTATGATCACGGCCTATGCGACCGTGGAAATGTCGATCCAGGCCCTGCGCCGGGGGGCGTACGACATGCTGACCAAGCCGTTTGAGCCTGATGAACTGGTCTACCGGGTCAAGAATGCCCTGCAGCACCACGAACTCCTTGAAGAGAACCGCGAACTGCGTGAAGAGCTGTCCGGGCAGTTCAGGTTCGAGAACATTATCGGCGCCTCACCGGTGGTCAGGGCGCTGCTGGAGAAAGTCGCCAAGGTCGCCGTCCGTGACACCTCGGTGTTGATCACCGGCGAATCAGGAACCGGCAAGGAACTGGTCGCCCAGGCGATACATCATAATTCGGCACGTCGCGACCACCGCTTTGTCGCCCTCAACTGCGGCGCCATGCCGGAAAACATCCTCGAGAGCGAACTTTTCGGCTACCGCAAAGGTGCTTTCACAGGAGCCCTGGAGAACCGCAAAGGGCTGCTTGAAGCCGCCAATGGCGGCACCCTGTTTCTTGATGAAATCGGCAATCTGCCGCTCAACATGCAGAAGACCATGCTGCGCTTTCTGCAGGAGCAGGAGTTCCGTCGGCTCGGCGACACCACCCCGACCAAGGTCGATGTACGCATCATTTCGGCGACCAACTCCGATCTCAACGCGGAAGTCTCCCAGGGAACTTTTCGGGAGGATCTCTTCTATCGCCTGAACGTGATCAACATTCATCTGCCGCCGCTGCGCCAACGCCAGGATGACATACCGCTGCTGGTCGCCCATTTCATCCGCCAGCAGAACACGAAGTTCGGCACAGACTTCAAGGGTTTGACCGCTGAGGCCATGCAGGCATTGCGCAACTACGAGTGGCCAGGCAACATTCGCCAGCTGTGTAACGTGATCGAAGCAGCCATGACCATCTCCAGCGGCAATTACATCGGCCTGCCGGAGGTCGCACAATTGATCGAAACCGGCCATTCTGGCCAGGCCGCAGACAATGCTGATTATTCTTCGGCGCTGGGCCAATTCGAGACCGACTACCTGACCCGCCTGCTACGTAAATACGGTGGCAATGT
>JBFLJZ010000321.1:0-9707 GCA_040882925.1 Desulfuromonadales bacterium | reverse complement strand
TGCACAGCATGCAGGTGGGCAAGGACCGGCAGGGCATGGACAATATCGCCAAGCGCACTGACTTTGACGATCAGGACCTTCATGTCTCATCTTCCAGCAGGGCTGCTGCCGCAGAGAGGACGTCCTCAACCGTGACCCGTTGCATGCACCGGTGATCGATAGGGCATTGGCGCAACATACAGGGCGAGCATTCTACCGCATGTCGTACGATCTGCGAGCGTGTCCCCCATGGTGAGGTCGTGGTGTGATCCGTCGGGCCGAATATGGCCACCATGGGCACAGCAAAAGCGGCTGCGACATGCATCGGCCCGGAATCATTGGTAATCATCAGGCTGCTGCCAGCAAGAGCGGCCATCATCTGTCTGACACTGGTCTTGCCGATGACATTCTTGTGAGGCGTCTGCATGATTTTTGCGATATCAGCGCCGATCTCAATCTCCGCCGGGCCACCGGATAGAACAATCGAGAGACCATATCTGTCGGCCAGTTGATCAGCGACTTCGGCAAACCTTTCCGGAATCCAGCGCTTCGCCGAGCCATATGCCGCGCCAGGGTTGATAACGGCATACCGCCCCCGCGGCATATTATCAACAGCCCATTGGACTTCATCCGGCAGGAGAGCCAGTTGCTGTTGCTTGTCTCCTGTCGTGACGCCACATTGTTCGAGCATGTGCAGGTAGTAGTCAGTATGATGCAGGGCCTTCTCTTGATCAGTGAACGGAACGGCGTGCGTCAGCAACAACCGACGGCCATCAGTCATGTATCCTGCGCGCGATCTCACCCCGGCAAGAAAAGCCATCAAGGCGGCCTCGATGGCATTCTGGAAAAGAAAGGCGCAATCGAACTTTTTTCGTCGCAGCAAATCAACAAAACGCAAAAAACCGATCAAGCCGGCATGTCGACCCTGTCTGTCATATTCGATGACTTCATCGCAATCGGGGTGAAAGGCAAACAGCTGTGCGATCAGAGGATTGGCGACGATCGTAATACGGGCATCGGGAAATGTCTCCCTGATCGCCTTGAGAGCCGGGGTTGTCATCACTGCATCACCAATCCAGTTGGTTGTGCGCACCAGAATCCGGTGAATATTTTTTCGCGCCAGTTGTTTCAAATCAGAAGTCTTGCCGTCCGGTCTTACCGCTCAATGAGTGATCAATAATGTGCGCAGCAGTATGGCCTGGCTTGCCAGCCGTCATCGGCAGGAAGTTATCGGTAGTTCGCGAGCACTTCCTCTAAGAGGGCCGCAAGAGGAGAGATCCCTTCAAAGGCCATTTCAACGCCGATCTGGTAGCATGGGATGGGGAAATTCACATCCGACAGTTTGACGGCATCTTTTTCCGTCGTAATCAACAGGTCGTAATTATTGCATGATCGAAGCAGGCGATTCAAGATATCCTGATCGTACTTTTGGTGATCGGCCAAGGACACTTCTTCGACGTTGCAAAAACCAAAATTTCGCACCGCCTGAAAAAACTCCTTTGGCCGGGCAATGCCGGCAAAAGCCAGGCAGCTCTTTGCCGAATAGTCGGCTTGCGGAACAACCTCTCCGCCCAAGGTCGTCAGATATTCGGCGGGCCGGTGCCGGCTTCGCAAAACCGGGCCGTTGTAGTGCAGAGGACTGCTCGCTTCCGCGCTTGAGCGGGTCATAACAACCAGGTCCGCCCTTTGCAAGGCCGACCGGGGCTCCCTGAGGATCCCGGCAGGGAGCACGCAGCCATTGCCGAACGGCCGTTTCGCATCCAGCAGGACGATATCCAGGTCCCGTTGCACCGCCAGATGCTGAAAACCATCGTCGAGGAGAATCAACCGCGCGCCATCCCGCTCGGCCGCCTGAACACCGAGCTTTCTTTTTCTGGCGACATAAACCGGCACCTGTGGGTTGCGCCTGGCAAGCAGGTATGGTTCATCGCCGCATTCCGCTGCCGTCACTATATCCATGCCATCGCCATCGATGACCCTGACGACGTCCTGACGGTAGCTCCCGCCATAGCCGCGGCTGACAACTGCGCATCGGATGCTCTGTCTGGAGAGATATCGGACCATGAAATCAACCATCGGGGTTTTGCCGGTGCCGCCGACGACGATATTGCCAACCGAGATGACCGGCACTGAGGCACGATAAGATGCCATCAGACTGGCATGATACAAGCTGTACCGCAGGCGCATCAGCAAAGCGTAGAAAAAGCTCAGGGGGCAGAGCCCCCAGTATAAAAGAGAAGACCATATGGTTTGCGGGCCTTCTGTTGTCATGCGCACGTAGTTCGATCGCCAGTTATTCATCAGGAGAGCATCCGCCGGTCAATCACTTCGAGAGTTCTTTGCGTCGCTCCCTGGTTTTGTTCGAGGAGATAATGTCCATTTTCACCGATACGTATGGCTTCGTCGGGATTTTCGATCAGGATCTGCATCTGACGGTAGAGATCATCAGCATTTTTAACCTGCAGACCGGCATGTGCCGCTCGCACCAACCGGGCAATCTCCTTGAAATTCTGCATATGACTGCCGTACATCACAGGTTTTTTCAGCACAGCCGCTTCAAGAATATTATGTCCGCCGATATCAACCAGACTGCCGCCAACGAACACCAGTTCCGACAAGGCATAGAACTTGAGGACTTCACCGAGGGTGTCAACAATCAGGATTTCACCCGGTTGAAGGTCTTTGTGCATCTCTGCCAGAGTGCTCCGCAAGGTCGTTGCAATATTCTGTTTACCCAGGTCATCCTGGACCTGACGGCAACGTTCGGGGTGTCTCGGCACCAGGATTAGAAATAACTCCGGACAAATCTTGCGTAATCTCTGGTAGACCTCGGCAACTTGTGCCTCTTCGCCGTCATGGGTACTGCCGGCGACCCAGATGCGGGCATTCCCGGGCAATCGGAGTTGGCTTCTCAGAGCGGCCAATTCGCCGCTATCGATTTGTGGCGGCTGCATGTCGAACTTCAGATTGCCGGTCACTCTGACACGACCTGAAGGAGCCCCGAGATGACGGATCCTCCTCGAATCCTGCTCTGACTGCATACAGTAATCGGCGATCGCGTCAAGAATCGGTGGCAGAAACTTCCTCGCCATACGATAACGCGGGAAAGAGCGATCTGAAATTCGCCCATTGGCAAGAATCAGGGGGATATTGCGTGCCTTGGCCTGCAGAACAAAATTCGGCCAGATTTCCGTTTCGACGAGGATGATGACATCGGGTCGGATAATGTTGAGGCTCTTGCGCACGACCCAGCGCAGATCAAACGGGAAGAAGATGAAATAGTCGATCTCTTGGATGCCGGCAGCAATCTTCCTGCCGGTTTCGGTCACATTGGAGAGCACGATCTGCGCGTCCGGGTAGCTTTTGCGCAGAGCTTTCAGTAACGGTATCGCAGCACGGGTTTCTCCGACCGACACGGCATGGACCCAGATAACTTGCTGACCCTGCAGGCGTTGTCGCAGATCCTGGCGGAAAATCCCCAGGCGTTCGCGGATACCGTGCCTGGCTTTGCCGTGACGCAATCCGCGCAGCAGGTAGTATGGCACCAGGAACAATGCCGACAGATAAAGGGTCAGGTCATACAGCAGATAGATCATGATTTTTCAGGTAATCAGCGGCCTGGCGCGTGTTGTCATCCATGGCCTGCTGGACACGGTTCCGGAAGGCCTCCAGCTTTTCGCCCTGGGTGTAATAAATTGGCGCACCAATACTATAAACCCCCTTCCCCCAGGGAAAGGGGAGCAGGAAACGGTCCCATGAATTGAACCGGTGGCCATTGCTGCAAGCGAATGCCGCTGGCACAATCGGCCGGCCGGTCACCCGGGCAAGTTGGACGACGCCATCCTTGATTTCGTGCCGTGGGCCCTTCGGTCCGTCTGGAGTGAAGCCCAGATCAACCGGTTCCCTGCCGAGGTCAACCATGCTCCTGAAAGCTGCACGCCCGCCACGGCTGGACGAACCACGAATGGCCCCCATATTGAAATACGCAATGGTCCTGGCAATCAGTTCGCCGTCCTTGGACGCACTGATCATGACACTTGCTTTCGGCCCGGGGTACCCGGGGGCCATCATCAACAACTGGTCGTGCCAGAAACAGAAGATCACATTGCTCCCTTCATTCCAGATGTCCTGCAGGTATTCTTCACCTATCGCGACCGGCTTGATCTGCCGGTGCAGCCAGCGAATCAGGCGCGCCGCGAGCCATGGGGCAATATTCAGCAGAAATCGATCGGTGATAGTCACCTGTCAAGTGTCCCTGAACTGCATATCGTATAGCTTCCGGTATACCCCGCCGGCCTCGAGAAGCTCCTGGTGACTGCCTTGTTGAACGATCCGGCCATGGTCCATGACAATGATTCGGTCAGCATTGATGATTGTCGAAAGGCGGTGTGCAATCACCAGGGTGGTCCGGTTTTCCATGAGGTTTGCCAGGGCTTTCTGCACCATTGTTTCACTCTCGATATCGAGCGCGCTGGTCGCTTCATCGAGTACCAGAATCGGCGCATCATGCAGGATCGCCCGTGCGATGCAGAGGCGTTGCCGTTGCCCCCCGGAAAGACGCACGCCACGATCACCGATCAAGGAATTGTAACCCTCCGGCATCTTCGCGATGAAATCATCGGCATAAGCCTGACTCGCTGCAGCACGGACTTCTTCATCAACAGCGTCAGGACGGCCGTAACGGATATTATTCAAGATCGTATCGTTAAACAGAAATGTCTCCTGATCGACCAGGGCAACATTGTTAGCCAGGGAATCAAGCGTCATTTCACGCAGGTCACAACCGTCAATTCTTATACAGCCTTCTTTTGGATCATAAAAACGGCTAAGAAGGCTGGCAACAGTGGTTTTACCGGCACCGCTCGGACCGACCAAAGCAATTTTCTCGCCCGGGCTCGCCTTGATGCTGAAATGCTCGAGAACCATTTCTTCCTCATAGGCAAACGAGACATCGTCAAATTCGACAAATCCTTGTGCCCGAGGTATCGCGCTGGCACTCTCCGGATCGGTAATCTCTGCTTTTTCATCAAAAATCTCAAAGATTCGTTCCGCTGCACCCATTGATTTTTGGAATACGTTGTTGACGCGGATCAGACGCTTCAACGGCACGAACATCATCAGAATTGCCGCGGAAAAAGAGAACAGCTCCCCCTGGCTGATATCGCCGGAGATAACCCGGTTGATGCCGTACCAGAAAACCCCGGCCACACCGAAAGAGGCGATCAGTTCGACAAACGGAGATGACATCGATTCATACTTCAGAACCTTGCGCAACAACTTGTAATAGCGCCAGTTTTCCTCCTGGAACTTTTGGTTTTCATGCTGTTCCTTGCCAAAGGCCTTGATGACTTTGACGCCGCTAATTGTCTCCTGCAAAACTGCGGTCAAATCGCCGATCCTGCGTTGGCCACGTTTGGTGTTTTCGCGAATTTTACGGCTGATCAGTAACGCCGGAAGAACCGTCACAGGCAACACGATAAAGGCGGCCGA
The DNA here is from genome assembly GCA_040882925.1 of Desulfuromonadales bacterium. Classification (GTDB taxonomy): domain Bacteria; phylum Desulfobacterota; class Desulfuromonadia; order Desulfuromonadales; family BM103; genus JAFDBW01. The sequence continues at coordinate 4,238 of JBFLJZ010000321.1, read as the reverse complement.
AGCCAGCTTCCAGTCGGTGTAAAAGGCCAGGCCGACGAGCCCGATCATGGTGAAACTTTCTCGCAATGTATCAACCAGAACGTCTGCGGCGGAACGCTGCATGTAATTCACATCGTTGAGGATCCGTGACATGAGGTTACCGGTCTTGTTTCGGGTGTGAAACCCGATGGACAGACGCAACGTGTGTCGATAGAGATCGTTCCTGATGTCCTGGACCACCAACTGCCCGGCGGTTTTGATATAGTACTCCTGGAAAAACCGCGAGACGCCTTTGAAAAGAGCTATCCCTACGACAAAGACCGGGACCAGGTCCACCAGGTCGTAATTTTTGTCGACGATGATGTAATCGACCAGGGGTTGAATCAGTTTGGCCGAGGCGACGTCCGTCGCAGCGACGCCCAACGAACAGCCCAAGGATATCCCAATTCGCCCCAGGTAAGGCCGCGCGTAAAGCCAGAGACGCGGGAGCATCTCTTTGGTTTTTATCGATTTTTCACCCATTAATGGCTCTTGTCCCGATCTTCTTCCATCAATTCGAGCAGCATAGCGGCAACCCGTTCCGAGCACCCCGGAGCGCCGAGATCTTCTTGGATCCTGGCTAGTTCCGATCGCAGCTGTTGTGCATAGGCATCATCTTGCAAAATTCTCATGATCTCATCACATAGTAGTTCTGCGCTTGCCTCATCCTGGATGAGTTCTTTAACGATCCGTTTTCCGGCAACAATATTGGCCAAACCGAAATGATCTATCTTGACCAGCAACTTGCCGATTTTATAGGAAACCGGCGATAACTTGTAAAATATCACCATCGGCGTACCGACCAGAGCAATCTGCAGAGTGACTGTCCCCGAGACTGAAGCAATCGCATCACATGCATTGGCAATATCGTAAATCGACGCTTCGTCGGCATCGACATAGGTTACCGGAACACCTCGGGGAAAGCGACATGCAATCTCTTCGCGGGTCAGCGTCGATGCCACAGGGACCAAAAAACTCGTCTCAGGCTGCCTGGCAAGCAGAAGCTCCGCGGTCGCCACCAGAGTCTTCAACATATATTTCAGCTCATTGCGCCGGCTGCCCGGGAAGAGCCCTACCACCGGCTTGTCAGATCTGATCTGCAGGTCTTCCAATAAAGCCTGCCTCGGCCTGGTGATGAGGAATTCATCAAGCAGCGGATGCCCGACATACCTGACATCGATATCCAGGCCGCGGTAGAGTTCCGGCTCAAAGGGAAAGATCGCAGCAAGTTTGTCGACAACACCGGCAATGGTTCGGACCCGTCCCTTGCGCCACGCCCAGACCTGGGGGCTGACATAGTAGAGAACCGGGACCCCGGCATGTTTTGCGTATTTGGCCAGGCGCAGATTGAACTCCGGGGAATCGATCAAAATCAGGGCGTCAGGTCGCATGTCGCTATACAGAACATTTTTGAGCTTCTGCAAAGATCGCCAGACAACCGCGAGATGACCGACGACCTCGATCAGTCCCATCACCGCAATGTCTTCGGCGGGAATCAGGATTTCGCAGCCGGCAGCGGACATTCGATGACCGCCCACCCCGAGAAAAGTCGTGCCGGGGGACAGCACCTGAACGGCCTTGATCACTTTGGCACCATGTATGTCTCCGGAGGCTTCACTGGCAACGATCATGACCCGTGACTTATTCACGTCGCTAGTCATCATCTCTCCGCGGCTTCCTGGGCAATCTCATCAGCAATCCGGCCGACCTCTATATCACAAAAATAAGACAGGCGAGCCAGGCGGCTACGCCTCTCGCCTGATTATGGAGCCGTATCGATTCGACATCATTCATGAATTCACACCGAAACAATCGGTGAAAACTGCCGCAAGTCGCAGCAGCGTGTCTGGATGCCGACAGCCTAGCGGGCAATGCCGCGTTGACTCTGCTTGATGAAGTTGACAAAATGGTCCAGCTCCGCAGTCGATTCAAGCTCCTTGACAACCAAGGCCAGGGCTTCTTCCAGGCGCATCCCGGAACGAAAAATGATGCGGTAGGCCTTTTTGATACCACGGATGGTCTCCTCAGAGAAACCACGCCGTTTCATGCCGATCAGGTTCAAACCCATGGTTTTTGCCCGGTCACCCTGAGCGACAGTATAAGGTGGGATGTCCTGGGCAACCATCGCCCCTCCACTGATCATGGTATGACAACCGATGCGACAAAACTGGTGGACAGCCGAGAGGCCGCCCAGGATTGCTGAAGATTCTATTTCAACATGTCCGGCCAGAGTTGCACTGTTTGCCAGGATAGTATGATCGTTAACAATACAGTCGTGTGCAACATGCGAATAGGCCATAAAAAGGTTATCGTTTCCGATAGAGGTGACACCGCCACCTTCGGCGGTCCCACGGTTCAAGGTGACAAACTCCCTGATGCGGTTTCGGTCACCTATTTTCAAGCAGGTCTGCTCCCCGGAATATTTCAGGTCCTGCGGCGGCGCACCGATAGATGAAAACTGGTAAAGCTGGTTGTCGCTGCCGATTTCTGTCCAGCCTTCGATAACAACATGAGCCGCAACCGTTGTACCGGAACCGATTGATACGTTCTCACCGATCACGCTGAATGGGCCGATCGAAACATTTTCGGCAATTTTGGCGCCGGGCTGGATGATGGCTGTCGGGTGAATCATTGGGCCCCCTACTTGTCAACGAAGGTTGCTTTCAACTCTGCTTCTGCTACCAGCTTGCCATCAACCGTGGCCTGGCCGAGGAAATAGTAGATCCCTCGCCGCACTTTTTGTAATTTGAGAGCAAGAATCAAAACATCGCCGGGCAGAACCGGCTTGCGAAACTTTGCCTTGTCGATACCAACAAAGTAAGGCACCTGGTTCTCGCCGACCTCTTCAGCAAGAATCGCAAAGACACCACCGACCTGTGCCATGGCCTCAAGAATCAAAACCCCGGGCATAATCGGGTGGTCCGGGAAATGCCCCTGGAAAAACGGCTCGTTGATCGTCACGTTTTTCACGCCGACAATCTGCTCACCTTTGACAAACTCAATGATTCTGTCGACCAGCAGAAAAGGGTAGCGGTGAGGCAACAACCGCATTATATCCAAAGTGCTGAGCTCCATAATTAACCACTATCCTCCGATATCTTGCGTTGCAACTCTTCAACCTGATTCTTCAGTCTGTTCAATTCTCGGCGCATCTCCGGCAGGTGCGCCATGGTCATTGCGGCCTTGAGCCAGTCACGATGCGGCATCGCGGGAGCTCCCGCGAGATTCTGGTTGTCCTCGACATTGTTCGGGATACCGCCGCGAGCAGCCAGGGTCACATTATCACCGACCTTGACGTGACCGTTAACCGCAGATTGTCCGCCGAAGGTACAATGCCTGCCAATCACCGCACTGCCGGCTATCGCGGTCTGCGCGACCAGGATGGTATCTTCCCCGAGCACGACATTGTGGCCGACCTGCACGAGGTTGTCGATTTTCGCGCCGCGGCAGATCCGCGTCTCACCAAGCGTACCACGGTCAATGCACGAACAGGCGCCGATTTCGACGTCATCCTCGATGACGACACGTCCCGCCTGGGGAATCTTGTAATAGGTTTCGCCGTCAGGCGCAAAACCGAAACCATCGGCGCCGATCACGGCACCCGGCTGAATAATCACCCGGTTGCCGACCAGACACTTGTCGCGCACCGTGACATTTGCATGCAACAGGCAATCTTCGCCGACCACGGCATCCTCAGCAATGACGACGTTGGGCTGCAGGCAGGTCCCCCTGCCGATTTTTGCCCCTGCACAAACGACACAACCGGGTGAAATGGTCACATCCTCGCCGACTTCCGCGTCTTGATGCACATGTGCTCCGGCCATGATTCCTCGGCCGACATGCGGACTCGACTCAAAACGGGTCAGGATTTTAGCAAAGGCCAGGTACGGATTGTCTGCAAGCAGCAGCGGTTTCTCAACAGATCCCGCCAAAGAGGGATGGGCAATAATCGCTGCAGCCTTGCAGTCGGCAACTTTATCCCGGTATTTGGGGTTTGCCAGGAACGAAATATGATCGGCGCCGGCAAGTTCGAGAGGGGCAACTCCGGAAACAGAAATAGAGGGGTCGCCAGAGACGGTCCCCCCTACCAAGTCTGCCAATTCTGCCAGGGAGATCCATCCCCTGCGCTCAGCATGCATGGTCTTCCCTTATTTTTCAGAGGCCTCGATAACCTTGTCGGTGATATCAATGCTTTCATCTGCATAGACGATCGAACTCTC
>JBFLJZ010000320.1:0-7521 GCA_040882925.1 Desulfuromonadales bacterium | reverse complement strand
TTACCGCCAACGACCCGCAATTCTGTGCCTGGTTTGAAATCACCCGCGGCCGCATCGGCCGGAGCGAAGGAGTCATCACCCGGCTCTGCACGGCACCACTCGACGTTGCACCGCTGCTCAGAGAGACCTTGCTGGAGCGCATGCAGACCGTGGTTCTGACCAGCGCCACCCTCACCGTTGCCGAGCGGTTTGACTACCTGCGCCAAAGGACCGGCCTCAATCAACTGGAGCCCGCGCGCGTCGCCGAACTGCTGCTCGCATCGCCCTTCGATTTCAGGCGACAGGCCTTGCTGGCGATACCGACCGACATCCCAGAACCCGGCAAACCCGGCTTTGCCGAGGCCGTCCGTGACCTGACCGAAGAAGCTCTGCTGGCAGCAGACGGCCGCAGTTTTGTGCTTTTCACCGCCTACAGCATGTTGCGCCGCATTCACGGCGAGCTCTGTCCGTCTCTTTCGGCACAGGGCTACCAGGTGCTGCGACAGGGCGAGTCGACCCGTCACAGCCTGCTGCAGAAATTCAGCCGGGACCCGACCAGCATCCTGTTTGCCACCGATTCATTCTGGGAGGGCGTCGATGTGCCGGGCCGTTCCCTGGAACAGGTGATTATCGCCCGGCTGCCATTCAGGGTGCCGACCGAGCCGGTTCTCGAAGCGCGCGCCGAAGCCATCGCCGCAGCCGGAGGCGACCCTTTCATGGCATACACGGTCCCCCAGGCGGTGATCCGTTTCCGGCAGGGCTTCGGCCGCCTGATCCGGCAGCAGACCGACCGCGGCGTCGTGCTGATTCTCGACAGTCGCGTGGTCAGGCGCGGCTACGGTCGCCTCTTCCTGCAGTCCCTGCCCGACGTGCCGGTCGCAACCATGCCCAGGGCGGAATTGATACAGACACTCAGGGAGTTTTTCAGGGATGATTAAGACTAAAAGAAGTATCCAGTATTCAGAATTCTTAATTCTTGGCTCTACATACTGGATTCTGGATTCTCCATCAAACACCCTCAATTCCTGCCTACGACATCATTCTCGTCACAACAATTCATTGACAAGCTACGAGCAGCTGTGATATCAGACTGCATTAAATTCAAGGCGTAATGGAGCAGTTCATGTTCAAGGCAGCCGCAGATATCACAGCAGCAAAGACGGCCCGGGCGCACAGCGCGGCAGCCGCGGCGGCCACATGCCAAAGAATTGTCCATTGCCTTGAAAAGTGATTTGCGCGTTTACAGGATCAAGGCCATGGGCAACCGCCCATGGCCTTTTTTTCTGGAACAAGGAAGACAATTTTAACGAAAAGAAACTCAAGGAAAGAGCACTGAAAGCCGCCAAGGAAGGCATGTCGATTGCATAATTAAAGGCTTTCATGGCGACTTTGCGTTAAGCATTACAGATTGCAAAAATATCAATGGGTTCATAGGGAGTGGGTTTATGCGCAACAACATTGTTCATATCGGTGCCGGCGAGCTGACTTACGAGATCCGCGCCATCGTCGAAATCGCCGACAAGCTCAAGTCGCTCGGCATCATCACCAACATGGAGAACATCGGCGACCCGGTCGCCAAGGGCGAGGTCATCCCCCAGTGGATGAAACAGATCGTCGCCGACCTGGCCATGACCGACTGCTCCTATGGCTACTGCGCCACCAAGGGCGTGCCGGAGACCCGCGCCTTTCTCGCCGAGATGACCAACAGCCGCGGCAAGGCCCAGGTCTCGATCGACGACATCATCTTCTTCAACGGCCTCGGTGATGCGATCCAGAAAGTTTACGGCCTGCTGAAACGGGAATCGCGCGTGATCGGCCCGACGCCGACTTACTCCACCCATTCTTCCGCCGAAGCGGCACACGCCGGCCAGACTCCGGTCTGTTACAAACTGGATCCCGACAACAACTGGTACCCGGACATGGATGACCTGCGCCTTTCGATCAAGTACAACCCGGCCATCTCGGGCATCCTGATCATCAACCCGGACAACCCGACCGGGGCGGTCTGGCCAGAGCGGATTCTCCGGGAGATGGTCGCCATCGCCAGGGAATTCGACCTGTTCATCATCGCCGACGAAATCTACCAGAACCTGGTTTACAACGGTGAATCGACCAAGCCGATTTCCGACCTGGTCGGCGACATCCCGTCGATCTCGATGAAAGGCATCAGCAAGGAGGTGCCCTGGCCCGGCTCGCGCTGCGGCTGGATCGAAGTCTACAACATCGACAAGGACCCGATGTTCAAACGCTACATCCAGAGTATCGTCGACTCGAAAATGGTCGAGGTCTGTTCGACCACCCTGCCGCAGAAAGCGATCCCGCAGATTCTCGGCCACCCCGAATACCGGGGCTGGCTCGATGAGCGGATCAACCGCTACGAGAAATTTTCCAATATTGCCTACGATATTCTCAAACAGGTCCCCGGGGTCAAGGTCAACCGCACCAACGGCGCATTTTACATGAGCGTCGCCTTCAAGGAGGGCGTCCTCAACGACCGCCAGACTTTGCCGATCGAAATCCCCGAGGTGCGCAAACTGGTTGAGGACCTGGTCAATCAACCGGGGGTCTCAAGGGACAAACGCTTCGTCTACTACCTGTTGGCGGCAACCGGCATCTGCGTTGTGCCCTTGTCTTCCTTCTTCACCCCGGAGCAGGGCTTCCGGATCACCCTGCTCGAACGTGACGAGGCGACCTTTACCCGTATATTCGAGCAGATCGCGGCCAACATCACCCACTACCTGAACTCCGACGACGACTAGTGTCCTGCCACGGGTCAAATGTTGTCTTCAGAGCCACGTAAAGGACGCTAGATCAAAAAGACCGACACGCCATGTCGGCCTTTTTGCTATAATAAAAACAGGATCGTTTTAATCAGTCCTTTCTCCTGCCGGATGACAAGACCACCCCGGCACGGATTAACAAAGCGGTGCGATTTCCCCATGGAGCTCCCGACACCCGCATGCTGACCACCAAACGCATAAATCGTCAAGCACTGATCACCTCGCAGAAACAACTCGTCGACTACCTGGCAGCAGGCGCACGCCCGGCAACGGAATGGGGCATCGGTGCCGAGATGGAGAAGCTGGTTCTCGACGCGCGGACCGGAGCCGCCGCCGACTTTTCACGCATCGAGGCGCTGCTCAACGCCCTGGCAGGAACCGGCGACTGGCGGAAGCTTCGCGAAGGCTCCCGGGTGATCGGCCTGCAGGGAGAGCATTCCTCGGTCACCATCGAACCGGGCGGCCAACTGGAGCTGTCCGGCCAGCTGTGCGCCGACCTGTTCTGTAACTGCAGTGATTTCTCCAAACACATCGTCCATGCCGTACAGGCCTGCAGAGCGCTCGACCTGGTCCTGGTCGGCCTCGGCACACAACCTTTCAGCAGCCTCGACGAGATCGAATGGGCGCCCAAGGCCCGTTACGACATCATGGGGCCCTACATGCTGAAGACCGGTGACATGGGCCAGCGCATGATGAAACAGAGCGCCGGTCTGCAGGTCAACCTTGATTTCAGCGACGAGGCCGACTGCATGAGGAAGCTCAGGCTGGCCCAATACCTTGCACCGCTGTTGTACGGCCTGTTTGCCAATTCGCCGCTGCTTGACGGCCAACCGAGCGGATTCCTCAGCACACGTGGTGAAATCTGGTCGCGAACCGACCCGGACCGAACCGGTCTTTTGCCTTTCCTCGACAATCCCGACGCAGGTTTTGCCGATTACGTTGATTATGCCCTCGATGTGCCGATGTATTTCATTGTTCGCGAAGGAGAGTATCTCGACCTGACCCAAAGGCCGTTCCGGTTCCGCGAGTTCCTCGACACAGGCCATGCCGGCCACCACGCGACCATGGCCGACTGGGACCTGCACCTGTCAACCCTCTTCCCGGAGGTGCGCCTGCGGCCTCAGGTCGAAGTGCGCTGCGCCGACAGCCTGCCGCCCCACCTGGTGCTGACTGTCGCCGCGTTGCTGAAAGGACTGATGTACGACGAGCAGGCCTTCCAGGCCGCATGGCAGCAATGTCGACTCGACTCGCTTGACGACATCCGCAATACTTGCCGGCAGGCCTGGCGCCTGGGGCTGCGCACGCCATGGAAAACCGGCACCCTGCAGGACCTGGCGAGAAGCTGCCTGGAACTGGCCCGAGCAGGCCTCGACCGCCAACAGGAGCAGCGCGGGCAGGAGCGCAGCGAGAGCTGCTTCCTGGACGGCCTCGACAGCCTGATCGAGAGCGGCCAGACACTAGCCGAACAGCTGCTGGAAAACTGGCACGGTGAGCGCCGGGAAAAAGTCAAAAAACTGATCGCCCATTGCGGCTTCTTCGATATTGCCAGCAAACGCTCCGGAGAAGACTGTGCCAATGCACAATTCCTTGCTGCGGACTAAGCTGCGATTTTTTACGCTAATCAACGTGGATTTGTTGAGCCGAGAAGGGTAGTCTAAAATCATCAAAGGTTCGTTGTGGCAGGCGGACCGGCGAAACCATCATCACATCTTCTTCCCTCCACGCAAATACAAGGCCGATCCGGACAGTCCGGATCGGCCTTAGCGTTTCTATAGGGCGGCTTCTCGATGAAAACCACCCGTCATAAAATCGAAACAACACCGGGCTTGCCACCAAGACACGAAGACACGAAGACACCAAGTTGATTTTCTTTATAAAAATCAGAACAATGAGCTTAACTCTTCAAATCAGGCCTGTGAAAACAAAAAAAAGAGGCTCTCTGTGCCTTGGTGACTTAGTGGCCGGACCGGATTTTCACACAACGTGAGAGCCTTCAGCGCGGCACCATCATGGTATCGTGCGACTGCAAGAAGGTCTGGTAATGTTCCGGCAGACCGTGCTGCTGCGCCCCGCGGATCAAACGATTGAGATAGTCTTCACTCGGCTTCATGCCGGAGCGGAACTTCGCCCCGCGGTAAACCGCGCAGGACAGCTCGCCCTGCGGCGTGTGCACGGTGACCTGCTGGCGGCGGTAGCGGCCGCGCTCGATTGTCTCATAGACATCCAGCCCGGCCAGGCACGATTCCGGGACATCGTAAACGACGCCGTGAACGTGGCTGCGCCGGTCATCCATCAGGTCAGCCCTGCCGGTGTTATCGCCGCCCGGGACATGAAAGACCAGCCTGACATCCCGCACCTTGCCCGTCGTCACCGGTTCAAAGCTGACGTTACGTTCCTTGAGTGTCTCTTCGTCCATATTCGCACCATAAGCGAAATAGTGCATACCGACCTCCCTGTTCTCGAAATTGATGGAAGATTTGCTGCCCAGACCCAGACCTCTTTACTGCCGACGACCCGGCTTGCAAGGAGGATTGAAGCCACGCTGGCCGATCCTCTCCTGCCCGGCCCCGTAGACACAATTGTATCGCAGAATTTGCTCTTGTCTTGCCGGCGGCAGGTCAGTATAGTGGCCAATCAACGAAACCGTAAACAGGAGCCTTGCGGACATTCCGCGAGGCGACCTGTTGTTCTCATAACAGAAATGAGCCATTTTTTTACAATGTCAAGGAAATCAAGCTCTTGTGCGGAGGCGTACATCGGTACGCCGCACAAACAAGAGTGCCGGTTGACGATGAGATTGTGAAAAAGGGCCGTTTCTGGATGATAATCAACCAGGAGCTTTGCAATGACCCGGATCGACATGCAAAAAGCCCAGCGGGCGATCGATACCATCCGCCTGCTTGCCGCCGACATGGTCGAACAAGCCCAGTCGGGGCATCCCGGCACGCCGATGGAAGCCGCACCGATCGCCTACCTGCTTTATCACCGGCACATGCGCCACAACCCGAAGAACCCGGAGTGGCAGGGACGCGATCGCTTCATCCTTTCCTGCGGCCATGCCTCGGCACTGCTGTACAGCATGTTGCATCTCTCCGGCTACAAGCTGTCCCTGGAGGAGCTGAAGAACTTCCGCCAGGTCAACAGCCCGACCGCCGGTCACCCGGAATTCGGTCACGCTCCCGGCATCGAAACCACGACCGGGCCGCTCGGCCAGGGCATCTCGGTCGGCGTCGGCATGGCCATGGGCGGGCGCTTTCTGCAGCAGCGTGTCAACCCGGAGCTGTTCGACTACCGGATCTACGGCCTCTGCTCTGACGGCGACCTGATGGAAGGGGTTGCTGCCGAAACCGCTTCCCTGGCGGGTCATTTGCGGCTGGGCCACCTGATCTACCTCTATCTCGACAACAAGATCACCATCGAAGGCGATACCGACCTGGCCTTCTCCGAAGAGGTTGCCACCCGCTACCTCAGCTACGGCTGGCACGTCCAGCATGTCGAAGGGGAGAACGTCCGGGATATCGACCGTGCAATTGAAAAAGCCAAGCACTCGCCGCGACCTTCGCTGATCATCGCCCGCTCGCACATCGGCTTCGGCGCACCGAACAAGCAGGACAGCCACGATGCCCACGGCGCGCCGCTCGGTGCCGACGAGCTGCAGCTGACCAAGCAGTTCTTCGGTCGTGACCCGGAGGCAGCTTTCGCCATCCCGGCCGATGTCGCAGACCACATGGGCGAAGCCGTCAAGCGCGGTTCTGAGCTTGAAAAGGAGTGGCAGAAAGTTTTTGCTGCGGCCGCGTCGGGCAACAGCGCCCTGGCCGCCTGGCAAAAAGCCGCCGACGGCGAATTGCCGGTGGGATGGGATGATCTGCCCGGGTTTACCGCCGGCGAAAAGCTGGCGACCCGCCAGGCCAGCGGCAAAACGCTCAACGCCCTGGCCGGCAAACTGCCGTTCCTGCTCGGCGGCTCGGCCGACCTCGGCCCGTCCAACAACACGACGCTCAATGACGAGGCCTCGTTTACCCCCTGCACTGTCGGCCGCAACATCCACTTCGGCGTCCGCGAACACGGCATGGGCGCGATCATGAACGGCCTGGCCCACACGCCGGGCCTGATGCCGTTTGGCGGCACGTTCATGATCTTCGCCGACTACATGCGCCCGCCGATGCGGTTGGCGGCGATGATGGGGCTGCAGACGGTTTATGTTTTGACCCATGACTCGATCGGCCTCGGCGAAGACGGCCCGACCCACCAGCCGATCGAACAACTGCCCAACCTGCGGGCGGTGCCCAACCTGAACGTGATCCGTCCCGGCGATGCCAACGAGACGGTCGAAGCCTGGAAGGCGGCGATCGCCAACCGCCAGGGCCCGACCGCACTGGTCCTGACCCGCCAAGGCTTGCCGACCCTCGATCGCAGCCGCTATGCCGCCGCGCAGGGTCTGCATCAGGGCGGCTACGTCCTCGCCAGTGAAGAGGGCGAGCTGCAGGCGATCATCATCGCCAGCGGCTCGGAAATCTGCCTGGCGCTCGACGCCCGTGAACAACTCGAGAAACAGGGTATCGGCACCCGGGTCGTCTCGCTACCCTGCTGGGAACTTTTCGACAAACAGGATCAGGCCTACCGCGACCGGGTGCTGCCGCCGTCATGCAGCAGGCGCGTCGCCGTCGAAGCCGCCTCGCCTTTCGGCTGGGAACGCTATGTCGGCATCAACGGCAAGACCATCGGCATGCAGGGCTACGGCGCCAGCGGCCCGGCCGGGCAG
>JBFLJZ010000319.1:0-3383 GCA_040882925.1 Desulfuromonadales bacterium | reverse complement strand
TCGTCGCACGCATCGGCACGACAGCAGCCGCCGCGGCCAAGAAGTTTCTACCGAAGGCACAACTGAACCTCTTCGACGATGAAGGCCAGGCCCTGCAGGAGGTCCTTAACCAGCGTGCGGCGGCGATGGTCTCGTCCCAGCCGTTCCCGGAATTCCAGGCGTTAAAATATCCCGACCGCCTGTTTTTGCCGCTGCAGGGCAAAACCTTCACCAAAGAGCCGATCGGCTTCGCCATCCGCAAGGGAGATATCGATTTCCTTAATTTCCTGAACAACTGGATCAGGGTCAAAAACGCCGACAACTGGCTTCAGGAGCGCTATGATTACTGGTTCACCACCCAGGAATGGAAAGACCAGGTTGAATAGACCAAAGGCTTGATGATGCAACACCGAATCAGTTGGAGTCGGCTTGATTCTGTTCTTCTGCTGGCTTTCCTCGCCGCATTGGTTTATCTCGGTTATCGCATCGAGGTCGGCCTGGAGTATCGCTGGAACTGGTCAGTTATTCCGCAATACCTGTTGCGCTACGACGCGACCGAAGGATGGGTGCCGAACCTGCTTCTGCAGGGGTTGTTCACGACGGTTCGCCTGAGCTTCTGGAGCCTGTTGCTAGCCATCCCGATCGGCCTTGTCTCCGGTCTGCTGCGTACCAGTCTGCACCTGTTCAACCGACTGCTCGGCGGCTGTTACGTTTCCCTGCTGCGCAACCTGCCGCCGCTGGTCTTGGTGCTGATTTTCTATTTCTTCGTCAGTGATCAGCTACTGCCGTATTTGCAGGTTCCCAGGCTTCTTGCAGACGCCCCGCAGCCGCTTTACAACCTGTTGACCATCTGCGTCGCACCGGTGGATCAACTGGAAGCGTTTATTGCCGCCGTGATCACCCTGGCCCTGCTGGAAGGCGCCTATATCGGCGAAATAGTCCGCGCCGGCATCAACTCGATCGAGAAGGGCCAATGGGAGGCCGCCCGGGCTCTGGGCCTTCGGCGCTGGCAATTGATGCGCCATGTGGTTTTGCCACAGGCGTTTCAGCGCATGATCCCGCCCCTGGCCGGGCAGGTGATCTCGACGATCAAGGATTCGGCCATTGTCTCGGTGATCTCGATCCAGGAGTTGACCTTCCAGGGTATGGAGCTGATGGCCGCCACCTACCTGACCTTCGAAGTCTGGACCACTGTCACCCTGCTGTATTTTTTCTTGACTTACGGCTGCTCGCACTTTGCCGGGCGTCTTGAGACACGCCTGCAGCGCAACTGGCAGATAATTTACTGAGTTGGGCAAATTCCCGTTTGCCCCTGAAGCCTATCTTGGCTAGAATCGTACGATGAGCGACCTCAAGCCTGACAAATGGAACCCCGCCGATCTCGACGTGCTTTTGACTGATGTCATTGCCGCGGTGGAAAGTGGTGAGATCGATTCCGCCTTCGACAACACCGAACTGACCTCGGGTCATCTGACCAAGGCGAAGAACACCCGGAACTACACCAAGAACTACCTGTCCGCCTGTATCCGCGACGGTGTCAACGGTGTCGCCGAGGCCAGCCGCGACACGGCCCTGGGTTTGGTCAACGCTTTCCGCCAGATGAACGCAGAGCCGCCTCTTGAAGTGCTGCCGGAAAACTACAAGGTCTTCGCGGTCAAGCTGCCTTGTGCAGACGGCAACCCCGATGTCGAGATATACATCAAGGATGGCGACCGTGTTCTGTATGGCGAAAAAATCCTGCCGCGTGGCGTCCTCACCGAAAACTTTCTCGATCTGACCGGTTCAACACTGTTCCAGAACCGGCCGGATGTTGCTGGCAGTGATCCATGATGTTTGCTGATGGATTGCGGATATGAAACAGAAGCTGATATTTATCGACGTCGAGACGACCGGGGTCAATCCAGACTGTAACGGCCTGACACAGATTTCCGGCTGCGTGCAGGTTGATGACGAAGTTGCCGAGTCTTTCGATTACTTCGTCAGGCCGTTTCCGCAGGACGTCATTGAGAGCAGCGCTCTTGAGGTGACCGGAATCGACCGCCGACAGTTTCTCCCCCCCGGGCACCCTGACCACCTGGCCGTACCGGGCCAGCTGTTCGAGGACCCGAAAGACATCTACGTGCGGCTGCATACGATGTTCAAGAATTATGTCGACCAGTACGACAAGTCAGACAAGTTCCAGTTCATCGGTTACAATGCGCACAATTTCGATATGCCCTTCATGCGCAAGTTCTGGGAGAAGAACGGCGACCGTTTCTTTGGCAGCTGGTTCTGGTACCCATGTCTCGACGTGATGCTGGTCTGGGCCCAGATCCTCCAGCCGGTACGTGCCGAGCTGCCCAATTTCAAGCTTGCAACGGTCGCAAAACATGCTGGTATCGAGGTCGATGACAGCCGGCTGCACGACTCTCGCTACGACATTGAACTGACCCGCCAACTCTGGCTTTCTGCCTGCAAAATCACTGCCCAGGGTGAGCAGGAACAGCCCGCCTGGACTCAGGGCGAGCTGTTCGGCTGATGGTCGCCTGAATCATTTTCGGGCCGCCAGGTTGCCCCTGGCCCAATCTCGTATTAAAATGAAATAAACTCTTCCTCTTGATGACTGCAGGAGGACACCATGCTTAGGAAACCGGCCATACCATGGCAAGTACGCATACATCTGTTCCTGTTCGTTGCAAGTCTGCTCTGGATCATTGTCCCGGCCATCAACAAAACCCCCAGTGAGCTGGTCACAAGAGACACCCTGGCCGCCGCGGCGGAGTTCCTGTACCTGGTTGACACCGAGGAGTATGCGAAGAGTTGGGAGGTGACTTCGATCACCCTGCAAAACATGCTCACCCAGACAGCATGGAGCGAAGAGATTGACCGTCTGAGATCCTTCCTCGGCCCGATTGTCGAACGGATTCAACATGACATCACCTACACCGCGACGGCCAGTGATGTGCCGGCCGGCGAATACGTGGTTATGACCTTTATCTCGAAGTTCGCGCTCAGCGAGCGTGTTTTCGAAAAACTCACCCTGATGCTCGGCGAGGATGATCGATGGCAGGTGGTTGGCTATTTCCTCAAACAGGCTTGACTGGCCAGCCAGCGTGCTCAGGACCGGTCGCGGGTACGACGGATTGATGTTTTCGCCGGAGATAAAGATAGTTGCCAGGGGCGTTTGGCTAACCATCCTTATGGGTTTACTTTCTGTTGTCTGCGCCGCTGGCGTGATGGCGGCCGGTGACAGCAAACCTGTTCTTGCGCAAGACGCCTTGATTGAAAAAATTCTGCGTGAATCTGCCGGCAGCAGGTCACCCGGTGAGCGCATCATTTCGATCTCCCGTCATTTCCTCGACACCCCCTATGTCGCAAACAGTCTGATCGGCAGCCCGGCAGAAACCGAACTACTGGTGCTCCGG
>JBFLJZ010000318.1:0-4108 GCA_040882925.1 Desulfuromonadales bacterium | reverse complement strand
ATTTAGAGGGCAGCAGACGGTTCATCTGTTGCCCTCTTTTGATGAGCTCCTACATACAAAATCAAACACAAAACCGTCGGGGTTGCCCGACAGCAACGTCATTTTCTTTGTAGCGACAAAGAAAACGAAGCAAAAGAAAGCTTTCTCTTAGCAGAGGGCTATGGTGTACACGGTCCGGTAGCAACATCAATTCAGGTCGTTCCAGCCGACAAAAAGTCTACACTTCCCTCGCAGGGATCAAGGATCTTTAGAGCCTCTCCTTTTGTGGAGGCTTGTATCGGTTGTAATGCTTTTTAGCTTTTCCCCGATAGGTCACATAGCAAGGCCAGGCCCTTTGACACAGGGCCGGATCCACGTGCAGAAGGCACTTGAAGTCATGGAAACCCGGCAGAGGAGATGCCCTCCGCAAGGAGAAAGGCGTTTTGCTTCCTTTTTGTCGCCGCATGGACAAAAGTAAGGCGTCGGGCGGGATGCGACCCGCCGGTTCCGCTTTTAAGGATAAAGCAATCATGTCAACAGATTGACCATCTGTTAATCTAAGCTTCACATATACTCCATGTACCGGGGGAAAAAAGCAAATTCAGTATTACGTGAAAAGCTTGTCTACCATCCGAGGAGCCAAAAGGCTCCCTTTTAAAAACCTAATTTTGGCTCGCCGAAGCGAGAAACACGCCCGAACCGACGAATGCCCCGCCGAATACCTTGCTCATGACACCGGGTAACTTGATATGTGCCGAACGATTCTTCGTCTCGGCGGCCATGACCGCGTAGGCGAACAGACAGGCAAATGACAGCGACATGAAGGTTATGATCAGAATGGTAAATTGAAGGGCAACCGGCTGCTCCGGCAGGATAAACTGCGGGAAGAGCGCGGTTGTGAAAGCAATTGCTTTGGGGTTGCTCAGGGCAACGAACAAGCCGTTGGCGTAAAGCTTTGTGATCCGTGGCCTCGGTTGTACGGCTTCATTTTGAATCGAGCGCAATTCTTCGAGGCCGAAGCCACGCCGCCAGAGCTTGAGACCGAGATAAATCAGGTAGCATGCTCCCGCCATCTTCACCAGGAAGAAGATCAGTGCCGAGTGCAGGATCACCGCGCTCAATCCCATCACCGACAGCAGCGACATGAGGAACAGGCCTGAGACATTGCCGAGCATGGTGGCAATCGAGCACCTGGTGCCGAAGGTCACACTGTGGGTTGTTACCAGCAGGATTGCCGGCCCCGGGGTGATTGTGGCAATAAAGGCAATCGAAGCAAAAAGAACCCAGCTGTCGTAGCTCATGAAAAATGCCCTTTAACATCGGGAGCCCGCCAGCGACGGGCACGGGCGGGCTCTCGAGAATGCAGTTCAGGTCGCGGGTCAATGACCCACGCCGGGTGGAACGATCACCACGGTCCGATGGGTCTTGCGCAGGATCTTCTCGGCAACGCTGCCGAGAAAGGCATAATGCAGCTTGCCCTTGGTATGGCTGCCGAGAATGATCATATCGGCATCAAGCCGGTCAGCCACATCCAAGATCATCGGCGCCGCCTCGCCATGATGCACCTCGATTTGCGGTGGCGTACTGAGTTGCACATCTCCCCGTCGGGTTTCTTCCTCGAGAATCGCATTTAATTGTCCGCGGGTCCGCTCACCCAGCTCCTTCTCGTTGATGGCGTTCAGTTCGGCCAGCTTGTCCGGCCCCATGGAAATCGCCACCATGTTGAGAACCGCATGGTCCACTGTGGGCATGACGTGCAGGACGTGAATCTCGGCGTCAAACTTGCTGCCCAACTCCAGGGCGTAACGAATCACGTTTGAAGATTCCCTGCTCAAGTCTTTCGCGACCAGAATCCGCTTGATCTGTATACTCATCAATGCCTCCCGTGGTGCACGACCACTCGCATAATCAATAACAGGCGCCGTTTAACACATTATCAGGAACCGCTCTATCCTCAAGTTGCTTCCGAAGCAGGGCTTACGGTTGCTTTCTTTCTGCGCCGCAACTGGACGAACGTGATGAGCCCGTACAGGAGTACCGCAGGAATATACATGAGTTCCTTGGGCAGACGCCTTGCCGGGATCTGAATATTCAGAATTTCCTGGTCAAAGTCGAGGCCGGCCTTTTCCGCGGCACTCATAAACACCACGTTGTCGATCCAGACCTTGCCGTCATCTTCGCGCGTTTCGATGCCGACTCCTGCCAGGCGCTCTTCGGGCGTGGCTTCGTTGCCGACGGTCAGCATCACCGTCTTGGTGAATTCCTTGCCGCGCATGGTTTCTCCCTTGACGGTCAGCCGCAGCGACGAGCCCGGGTCCATGTCCGAGACCCACGATTCAAGCTGCGCCGGCGGTTCCTCAATCAACGGTGGGAAAACTTCATCCCAGACAATTCCCGGGCGGAACAGGATCAGCGCAATCAGCAGCATCGAAACCGTCTCCCAGATGCGGGACTTGGTCAGGAAATACCCTTGTGTCCCGGCTGCAAAGGCCAGCATCGCCAGGACTGCACCGGCGATCACAATCAGCAGATGATACCAGTGATCGATGCCGATCATCAGCAACTGGGTATTGAAAATAAACATGAACGGGAGTACCGCCGTGCGGATATCGTAGATAAAGCCCTGGATACCGGTTTTGATCGGATCTCCACCTGAGATCCCGGCCGCAGCAAACGCGGCCAACCCCACAGGTGGCGTATCATCGGCGAGGATGCCGAAATAGAAGACAAACAGATGCACCGCAATCAGCGGCACGATCAGGCCGTTCTGCGCACCCAGTTCAACGATGACCGGGGCCATCAGGGTGGACACGACGATGTAGTTCGCCGTGGTCGGCAAGCCCATGCCGAGAATCAGGCTGATGATCGCGGTAAACAACAGGATCAGCATCAGGTTGCCACCGGAGATAAACTCGACGAATTCGGTCATGACCAGGCCGATGCCGGTCAGAGTCACTGTCCCGACGACGATCCCGGCGGCCGAGGTGGCCACGCCGATACCGATCATGTTGCGGGCACCGGACACCATGCCGTCGATCAGATCTTTGCAGCCCGTCATAAATGCAAAGTCTGCACCGTGACTCTTGCGGAAGACCCCTTTCAGAGGTCTTTGGGTCAGCAGGATGACGATCATCAGGACTGTAGACCAGTAAGCCGCCAGCCCCGGGGAGAGCCGTTCAACGACCAGGCACCACATCAGCACGACGATCGGCAACAGGTAATAAAGACCGGCCCGGAAAGTTTCACCGAAATGAGGCAGTTCTTTGATTTCGTGGCTTTGCTCCAGCTCCGGGACCGAACAGGCGATCTTCAGCAGCAGCAGGTAAGCTGCAGCCAGCAGGACCACGACGATATAAATGGTTGCCGCTCCGGCAACGCCCTTGATCCAGCCCAGACCGTAGTAGGTGACCCCGGCCATGATAATCATGAAGAGCAGCGTGGCGACGAACGACGTCAGGCGCTGAAAAATCGTTCTGGTCACCTTTTTTTCCATCCCTTCCAGACCCATTTTGCTGGCCTCAAGGTGGACGATATAGACCAGGGCGATGTAGGAGATAATCGCCGGCAGGAAGGCATGCTTGATGACCTCGATGTAGGAGATGCCGACATATTCGACCATCAGGAACGCCGCCGCCCCCATGACCGGCGGCATCAGTTGACCATTGGTCGAACAGGCCACCTCGATCGCCCCGGCCTTTTCTGCTTTGAAACCGACTTTTTTCATCAGCGGGATCGTGAAGGTTCCGGTGGTAACAACGTTGGCGATCGACGAACCGGAGACAAGGCCGGTCAGTCCAGACGAAACGACCGCAGCCTTGGCTGGTCCACCGCGAAAGTGGCCAAGGGCAGCAAACGAGGCGCGGATAAAGTAGTTGCCTGCACCACCAGATTCAAGCAGGGCGCCAAACAGGACAAACATGAAAACCATGCTTGTGGATACACCGAGCGCCACACCGAAGACACCTTCCGTACCAAGCCAGTAATGTGACATCCCCTTGGCCAGGCTGGCCCCCTTGTGGGCAATGACTTCAGGCATGAACTGGCCGCCGAAGGTATAAATGATAAAGATCGTTGCGACGACCATCAGTGGCGGGCCCAATGCACGGCGGGTGGCTTCGAGCAACAGGAT
>JBFLJZ010000009.1:0-14170 GCA_040882925.1 Desulfuromonadales bacterium | reverse complement strand
GCCAAGGGTAGCATGAAACCCGCACTGACCAAGTGCCGGCCATTGACAAGCAACGGTTGCACGTCATTGATTGAACTTGACCTCATCACCGGGCGACGGCATCAGCTGCGGCGGCAGCTGGCCGAGGCGGGCTGGCCGATTATCGGCGACGACCGGTATCACCAGAAATCCACGCTGACAAGCGGGCGTCTCTTGCTGCACTGCTGCTTTCTGGCCTTTCCAGACCCGGTCAAAGGTAACCTGGTTGAAATCGACTGTTCGCTACCGGAAAGCTTTGTCACAGCAGTGAAGGAACTGGGCTCAGCCACCCGAGGGCTCTTGGAGTTTCTGCCATAAAAAGTGCCACATGGCTGTAAATACAGGTATAATGTCGTATCAGGGACAAGCTTTCAACAACCAATAAACGGCACATTACTCTTAATCATGTCAGTAGCTGACCGACAACATAGGGCAGCCCTGCACAAACGCGCCGCGGTCAAGACCGTAGCCTTTTATGCTCTTGTCGCCTTGCATGGCGGCGAAATCCGTGTCGCAAGCACACCCGGAGAAGGCAGCACATTCAAGGTCATATTGCCTTTCCCCAAGCGGAGAACAACAGCCACAGCCATCAAGAGCACCGGGGCCGGCCAGTCATGACGAACAATTCGCCGACAACCTCGACCGGCAACCGCCGGGGACTCTCGGGCCTGCTGGTCATTTTTATCCTGATCGGATCCTGGGTCGCTTATTTCCTGATCACTTTCGACCTCAACGACTACCGAAAATACCTGGAAAAAGAGCTGTCCGACCTGCTGTCCCTGCCCGTACGAATCGACAAGATCAATTACAACTTTCACGAAACCAACCTTGCTCTGCACTTTTACGGCTTGCAAGTGGGTGATGCAACATCTTTGCTGCAGGTCAACATCCCGGACGCTATCCTGGACCTGCAATGGCGGGGTCTGTTCATCCAGCAATTCAAATTCACCAGGATCGACCTGATCGGGCCGGAGATATGGATCAGGCGTAACAATGCAGCAAAGGCCAGCCCAACGGCAGCGGCGCCATCGCCTGAGATGGATCAGGTTGCTCTCAGCAGCACCAGCGTAAGATCGTTCGAGATCGTCGACGGCACCGTACATGTTGATCTGCCGGATTCAGGAGCGACGCAAAAACAGCTTTTGATGACCGGGCTGCGGGGCGACTTATCAGAAATCCGCTTGAACCAGCCGTCCAGGCTTCATCTCGAAGGGGCCATGCAACTCCCCGGACAGGGCGCATCGAGCCCCTGGGAATTACGAGGTGAGGCCTCGTTGCAGCTGGATGAGAGCGGGAGATTGCACGCCTACACTGATCTGGCATTGAGCATCAAACAGTTTGAATTCAATGCACTTAACGCATTGCTGGCCGACCGAATCAATAAATTTAATCTTGCCGGCACAGGTGACCTGGAGTTGCGCTTGAAAGGGAATCCAGGCAAGGCGTTCGATTTCCATACCGTGTTGTCGTCGGACAGGTTCGAAATCCTGCCCGGCCCTGCCTATTCCACGCCGGTTTCTTGCCGCAACCTGCTTGCCAGCGGTCAGTTTATGACCGGGGAAAACCAGCTTGGTATCAACAACCTGTCTCTTAAAGTCGATGAAGCACACCTGGCGGGAGCAATTCAATGGAGCCGACCTGGACACCAGCCTTTTTCAGCCAGGATCTCTCTGGTCAACAGCCGTTTGACCATACCACAGATCAAACAATGGCTTCCTGATATCCATGAATCATGGGAGACCGTTCGGGAAAACCTCAAGGATCACGGCACGGTCTTTCTCGAAGCCACCGAACTGCAGTTTCATGCAGAGGAAGGAACCCGTAACAGCTGGCAGCTGGACAGCATGAAAGGCGAAATCCAGCAGGTCACATGGCAATCAGGAGCAGCCCCCGAACTGCAGATCAAATCACTGCCTTTTGACCTGCAGAAAGGCCGCTGGCAAACCGATGACAGCCTGATTACCATGGGGTCGCTGGATATCTCAGCCTATGGCCACGGTGAATACGGTCATGACAGGTTCAGCGTCACCTCTCTCGACTTTTCCGGCGATGCACTGCCGGAGCGGCTGTTCAGCGACTGGTATGTGCCAAAGGGTGCCTGGAAGACCAGAGGGAAAGCCGCGATCAGCGGCCATCTGCAGGGGTCCTACAAGCAGCTTTCCCTGGACCTGCAAGCTGACTTGTCCCGGCTCTACCTGAATCATCCGGCCGGGCTGAAACTGACCCCCGGCGAGCAGGACAAGCTGAGCATCCACGCAAGCTTCTCGCCAAAAGAAATCAAGCTGGACCACGGATCGATCAAGTGGTCAGCCGCAAAAGGACACCTCACCGGAAGCTACCTGATTGGAGATCCTGACAGTCTGGTCCTGGATGCACTACTGACTATCGACGATCTGAGCAGGCTGACCGAAGCACTGCCGCTGCTGGACAAGTTGCAGTTGCACGGACAGGCCGATCTCAGCATTGCACAACGCGGCAGACGCGATGTAAATCGGCCGACAATGACCCTGACCTTGCGCGATGCCGGTCTCAGGGCAACCAGGCACATCGCAGATCTCAGTCTGATCAACGGGCGCATCAACGTAACGCCGGATGGCCTGGACACCGAGAACCTCAGTATTCACCTGGGCGAGTCGTTACTAACGGTCAAAGCGAAACTCGATGATTTCACCGACCCTCACCTGGCCCTCGACATCAAGGCTGCGACCGTACGGGCACAAGACATCATTTTCCCCTCGCCAAAAGCATTGCTGCGCGACCTGAACGGGCATCTAGAGATCGACAGGGCGGGTTTGCTTTTCGCGCCGGTCAAGGTTCGTCTCGACGGCGGCACTGATGCCACGGTGAGCGGCACCATCGACTTTGCTCCCCCCTACCCGGTCATGCTCGATATCACGTCAGACTATGCCCTGATCAGTGAAGTCATCGATCTCTGGGCCAGCGGCCCGGCGGCAAAAAAGCAAGTCGAAGCCAAGGCCATTGCACCAGCAGCCCGACCACAGTCGAGCATCAGAATTACTGCCCGCGTCAAGGCAGGAGACCTTTACGGTATGCGGTTCCACGATGCTGCCGGCGTCATCGTGCCGAGCCGCGAACGATTGATGATTCATCCGCTCGACTTTTCTGTTGGAGAGGGTTATTGCAATGCACAGGTACTGACAGACTTTGTCCGCGGAGGGCCTTCCCGTTTAAGGGTTTCTGGGCACGCTGAAGACGTAGATGCCCTCGAAGTTTACCGCGAATTGTTAAACCAGGAAAATATCTTGCGCGGCACGTTGCGCGGCGATTTTTATCTGGCCGGCGATATCGGCAGCAACTTCCTGCGCTCTTCTCACGGTAGATTCAGTATCCAGATCAAGGACGGTGTGTTGCGCCAGTTTCCAGTCCTGAGCAAGGTCTTCTCCCTGCTGAACGTGTCACAGATTTTCGCCTTGCAGCTGCCGGATATGGACCTGGAGGGGATGCCGTACGAGATCCTGACAGCTAACTTCCAACTCGATAAAGGCATCCTCAGAAGCGAAGACCTGACCATCCGCAGCGAAGCGATGAATCAGTCATATACTGGACAGCTCGACCTGGTCAGCAAGGAGGTCGACCTTGCCATGGCCATTCATCCCCTCGGCACGGTCGATAAGATCATTACACGAATCCCGGTGGCAGGCTGGCTTTTGACCGGCAAGGACAAGGCGTTATTGACAGCACACTTTAGTGTCAGCGGACCGGTCGACGACGTCTCGGTCATGATTATGCCGCTGGACACGCTTAGCGAACCGACGATCGGGCTGCTCAGGCGGACCCTTGGCCTGCCTTTCAAGCTGCTAGAAGACCCGCAGATCCTCTGGGGCGGCGACCCGGACGAGGAATAACCAGCGACAAGAGGTCAGGCTGCTCTCACCCCGACATGGACGGCGGCAATGCCTCCGGTCAGGTCGTGGACCTTGACGTCGACAAAGCCAGCCTGTTCCATCATCGCTTTGAAGGTTTGACGATCGGGGAATTCAAGGACGGAATCAGGCAGGTACTGGTAGGCGCTGCGTTGTGAGATCATCCCTCCCAGCCAGGGCAGCACACGCCGGAAGTAAAAGTAGTAGACCGCCCGGAAAAAACTGTTGCGCGGGGTCGCGAACTCAAGGACCACAACGCGTCCGCCAGCTTTCAGGACACGGGCCATTTCATCCAGCCCTTTCTGGCGGTCAACCACGTTGCGGATACCGAAGGCAATCGTGATGCCGTCGAAGACTCGGTCCGGATGCGGCATCGACTCACAGGGAGCATTCACCAACGTGATACGGTCTCGGTAGGGTGATGCGGCGATTTTTTCCCGACCGAGCACCAGCATCCCCTGGGTAAAATCAGAGCCGACAATCTTGACTCCGGGCTCTGTCTGGCGCCCTATCTCTAGTGCGACATCGCCGGTTCCGGTCGCAATATCAAGGACCCTTCCACCATCCGGCACAACCAACTGACGAACCGCGAAACGCCGCCAGCGCCGGTCTATGCCTAACGACAAGAGCCGATTCAGCAGATCGTAGCGCGGCGCGATCCGGTCGAACATATCGCGAATACCGCGGCCCTTTGCAGTGAGTCTGGTCATTTGCATAGCATCCTGTAAGCGGAAATCGCCGGTTATGTAACACGCAGACCGCGTTTCTGTCAGTAAAAATGTCGCAAGATGACACGCTGGCAAGATTATCAATGGGAAAACTTTACTTAAGTTTATTCTTCATGTATTCCTCTGGCTGCTGAAGTGCCGACGCAGCGGCGGCACAGCCATCCAACTTCAGTACAGACCAATGTGTTTAACTAGCCGTTCAGACAAGAGTTTAAACGTGTCCGAAAAAACCCGGCAAATGCTGCCATTCTTCAGTCTCGTTCTGGCCATGCTGCTCTGGGCCAGTTCTTTTGTCGCTCTGAAACTGGCATTCCGCGGCTATCACCCGATGCAGGTAATCTTCGGCAGGATGCTCATTGCCAGCCTCTGCTTCAGCGTCTTCATCCCCGCTTTTCGCAGGATCGAGTGGCGGCGACACGACCTTAAATATCTGCTGATCATGGCGGTTTGCGAACCGTGCCTCTACTTTATTTTCGAAGCCAAGGCCCTGGAGCTGACCAGCGCCTCGCAAGCGGGAATGATTACGGCCATGCTGCCGCTGCTGGTGGCCATCCTGGCATGGAGCATCCTCAAGGAGACGATCAGGCGACAGACCCTGATCGGTTTCACTATGGCGATTCTCGGTGCCTGCTGGCTGAGCGTCGCCAGCGAGATCACCGTAGCGGCACCCAACCCGCTGCTCGGCAATTTCTGCGAATTCCTGGCGATGGTCTGTGCCGCCGGCTATACCATTGCCTTGAAGCATCTCTCAGATCATTACCCGCCACTTTTCCTCACCGCCTTCCAGGCGTTTCTCGGCTGTCTGTTTTTTTTCCCTTTCCTGCTTATACCGGACATCGGGTTTCCCCGTCATCTGGAGACAACTCCGCTGCTGGCAGTTCTCTACCTTGGCACATTTATCACTTTTGGAGCCTATGCCTGTTACAATTTCGGCGTCAGCCGGATTCCGGCGAATCAGGCCGCCGGTTTTGTCAACCTGATCCCGGTCTTCGGTGTGCTGCTCGGCATGCTGGTCCTCGGTGAGAGGCTCAACGCGGAACAGTGGCTGGCTTGCGGATTGGTTTTCTGCGGCGTCTGGATCAGCAGCAGGCGTAAAATCACGATCTCACCAGAGCCGCTCTAAGCAAAACCCAGCAGCACGGGAAGATCGTAAATCAGAAGGGCGAGCGGGAGAAATGTCGCTTCGTCGCGTCTTGCAGTTTTGACACGGCCTGGAACGACTCCTTGAGGAGATCCTGTTCGGTTTTGCTGAGCGCGTAAGGGTCCAGGAAATGTGATGGCGGATGGTTGGCTTCGATCATGCTGATTTCATGTCTCAAACGCAGGAAAACCAGCGCTTCGAATGCGGCCCTGATGTGCTCGGCCGTTTCCAGGGCAAAGACATTCTGCGTAACCAGGGCCTGGAGACGTTCCATGGTCGATATCGCCCTGATACCGCGCTCCAGTGCGAACATCCTGATGCAGTCGACAATATAGACGCAGCCACCATATTTCACCGAAAGCATCCCGGCATTGTCGCCCTCTTTTTCTACCGAGAACCGCCCCAGCAGGCCGAGCGGGACCTTGTACCGCAGGTCCAGAGTCATCATGTGATAGAGAAACCCTTGGTGTGTTTCGATTCCCCTGGCAACAATCTCCCGCAAATCGTGAGCCAGCTCTAGATCGCCCATCAGGGGCAGGAAATCAAAAAAGATCGAGGAACTTCTGACATGAGTCGGTTCCGGGTCGAGCAGCCAGCTGTTGATGCGCTCCTGCCAGTCAACAAGGCGGCCGCGCCATTCACTGTTGCGGGCCATGACGCCACCATCGCAGAGCGGATAGCCGACCCGATCGAGGGCCATGTTGAGCTTCTCGCTGAACGGGACAAAGAATGCGTCCACTTCGCCCTGCCGCTCATCGTCAAAATTCTCGTAGATGAAGCCGTTATCCTGGTCAGGCTGCAAGAGCATCTCGCGGCGACCGGCGCTGCCCATGATCAGAAAGCAATGCCGAATATCGGGCATTGTCATCCCTTCAGCAGTCATCTCGTCAAGACACAGCTCGTAGACGCGCCGGATGATCGCATGATGGATGTGGGACAGGATTTCCATGACTTCCGGAGTGCTCCGAGTTTCCGAAAGCAGGGCACGGGCGACGGCGACCGTTTCCCGGCGAATAGAGGCCAGTCCCGCGATTGAGTTCTCTTGCCGAATATTCCCGAGCAGCAAAAAGGCCTTCTGCGAGCGATATCGCATCAAGTCGCGCGGCGTGACGATGCCGACAAGCTGGTTGCGGTCGACGATCGGCAGATGGTTGAGTCCATGGCTTGTCATAAACGCCATGGCTTCATACATGTAGGTGTCGGGAGACATGGTGTGCAGCCCGGAGCGCATGACATCCCGGGCAGACATGGCAAGAGTATCGACATTCTCCGGAGCCAAAACCTTTGCAACCAGGTCACTGCCGGTGATAATGCCGACCGGCTCATTCTCAGGGTTGACCACCACCAGAAAGCTGATGCCGTGTTCCGTCAGGCGCCTCGCCACCGCTTTGACCGTTGTACCGGGTGTGCAGGTGACTACGGGAGCAGACATGATCTCCGAAAGCCTTTTTTTAAAAGGGTATGCTTCCATTTGCATCAGGGCGGCCCCGGAATGCTCGGAGACGATTTCAGAATAGAGCTTGCGGACCCTGGACAGGACACTGTGGGTGAAAAATTTGCTGAGCTGCGGGAATACAACCTGCAGCTTCTGCAAAACCTCTGCAGGAATCAGATAACAAACCGTAATCTTCACAGTCCGGGCCCCTCCGGCATAAGGTTCTCCCGTGAAAACCGGAGTTCCGCCAAACAGCTGACCCTCCTTTCGATAATCAACCACCATATCAATACCGCCCGGCGACAGGAGGGTGATCGTCACCAGCCCTTCCTTGATCACATAAAGATACCCGGTCGGTGGATCATTCTGTTTGAAGATATCGAAGTTGGCGGGAAATTTTTTCTGGACCGCAGCTTCCTTCAGCTCCTTGAACGCCGATTCGGGAAGCTGGTCAAAAGGCTCGGTTTCCTGTAGATGTTTAATCAGCGGCATAATGATATCAAGCTTACGCAGAGCAGTTGCAAGAGAAGGGGGGCCTCAAATTCGGGGATAATTTATCATCAATCGCACAGAGGGGCAAACGCTTTACTCTCCCACAGGAGATTATCGGCGATTTATCAACGAGGATGTACTGGTCAGTACGCCCTAGAATCAGTTAAAATTTTCTGCACCGGGGAGTCAAAAGATCAGGTCAGATTCCGCGGGATGTAGGGAGAATGCCAACCCAGCTTGGATGAAACGATGCCGCAGGTATCGAGAAGCGGGTTCAGGACCTGCCTCTGAATAACATCGCTGCTGAGCCGGAATTCCGGGCCGACGACACAGATTACGCCATGCAGCTTGCCGCCGCTGCCGAACAGCGGCGCTGCGACACTGGCAATACCTTCGCCCAAGGCATCATTGTCCTGAGCGTAACCGTGACTGCGGATTGCCGCAAACTGATTCTCAACAGGGGAGCCCGTCTCGGAGAAAGCTTTCTCCTGGCCTTTGATAAAGGCGAGGAGAACCTGGCCTGCGGCGGTCGTTTCGAGGGGAAACCTTTTGCCGACCAGAGACACGATCTTGACTTTCTGGGTTGTATCGATCATATCCAGAAAGAGAACTTCCTTTCGCCGGCGGACGGCAATATAAACCGCTTCATTACAGCCCCTGGCCAAACGCTCCGCAACCGGGCGGGCGTGGCGCAATAAACCCATACGTGACAGGAACTTCTGGCCAATTTCATAGGCAGACAAACCGAGGCGATACTTTCCGGACCGCTCCTCGCGTTCGACATAACCACGATTTTCAAATGTCGCCAAAAGACGAAAAACGCTTGTCTTGTTCATGGCAAGCTTTTCGCTCAGCTGACTGATACGGACATCATCGTCTATCTCACTGAGGGCTTCCAGAACATCGAGGGCGTTTTCAACTGCCTGTATAGAATA
This sequence comes from Desulfuromonadales bacterium, assembly GCA_040882925.1. GTDB lineage: Bacteria > Desulfobacterota > Desulfuromonadia > Desulfuromonadales > BM103 > JAFDBW01. The sequence continues at coordinate 5,537 of JBFLJZ010000009.1, read as the reverse complement.
AGATTCCTTGTCTCTGGAGGGCACGGGTAACTCCTTAATGGAATCGCATAAAAAAAACGACCAGATACGTCTATGCAAAACAAAATAATACGCTGTTTTATTATTGTCAATGATTTGCTAAAAAAAGTTTCTGAAAAAGTCCAAGTGGAGGGTGTAAAAAATCCCACTTCTTGGGTGAAGCGTACCTATAAAAACAGAATATAAAGCAATAAATCAATTATTTAACAAATCCTGGAAGCAATCCTCCCAAATTAGAAAAATACCGTTTTAAAATATCGGAAAGTGCTTCAGAGTCGTTGCCTGAATGGCACGTCAGGAATTCAGTCGATCAATGATTGGCTGGTCTGCAGGGAGGATTTTGAAGTTCGTCAGTTCACGCGGAAGAATCCAGCGGTGTTCTGCGACGCCGAGATCGCGCAGCGTCTCTGATATAATCTGGCATTCGTAAGCCATGACCAGCACCGGCCCCCAGTCGTAACGATGATAGACGACCTGGTAAATGCCTTTGACCTTGATCTCGGCATCAAGCTCTTCGCGGAGTTCCCGGTGCAAAGCTTCTTCGGGGCTTTCACCGGGATCAACCTTGCCGCCGGGAAATTCCCAGAAACCGGCGTGGCGCTTGCCGTCCGGTCGTCTGGTTATGAGAACTTTATCGTCATTAAAGATCACGGCGGCCGTGACCAGTAATGGCATGTCCGCCTGTTCTGTTTCAAGCTGGATGTCCATGTCGCTTAGAATAACAGATGATCGTCGGCAAAGCCATTGACGAAGCGATGATCACAACCTGTTTCACCCTCTCATTTGCTTGCTGCAAGGCAATGATCATGATAGTTTGTGGTGATTTTTTCGCTCAAAGACTCCACCTGAAAAGGAGGTTAACGTGTCCGTTCACGAAATCAAACACCCTCTGGTTCGACACAAGCTGGGCCTGATGCGTCGTGATGACCTCAGCACCAAGGATTTTCGGGAGCTTGCCTCGGAGATAGCCCGGCTGCTGACATACGAGGCGACCAGCGACCTGGAGACCGAGAAAGAGACGATCGACGGCTGGGCCGGGCAAGTCTCGGTTGACACGATCAAGGGCAAGAAGGTCACTGTTGTGCCGATTCTCCGCGCCGGCCTTGGCATGATGGACGGTGTCCTCGACCTGATCCCGAGCGCCAGGGTCAGCGTCATCGGACTTTACCGTGACGAGGAGACGCTCGAACCCGTTGCCTACTACAAGAAGTTCACCAGCAGGATTGAAGATCGCACGGCGATGATTCTTGACCCGATGCTAGCGACCGGCGGCAGTGTGATCGCCGCGATCGACATGCTCAAGGACTCGGGCTGCAAAAATATCAAAGGGCTGTTCCTGGTTGCCGCCCCGGAAGGAATTGTCGCCCTGCAGAAGAAACATCCCGATGTCGATATCTATGTCGCTGCGATCGACGAAAAGCTCAACGATGCCGGTTACATCCTGCCCGGACTCGGCGATGCCGGCGACAAGATCTTCGGCACCAAGTAGCGTCTCAACAAAGGACACGCTGTACAACCGGCAGATCCGTTCCGGAAGGCAAACCATCATCCCAGGAGGATATTCAATGTCTGAAAACCTGCAGGAAAACCGATTCAGTCTCAACCCCAGGCAGATTGTGGTCGGCGCACAAATGCTCTTTGTCGCCTTCGGCGCCCTGGTCCTGGTGCCACTGCTGACCGGTTTGAACGCCAACGTCGCGCTCTTTACGGCCGGCGCCGGAACCCTGGTGTTCCAGCTGGTCACGCGTGGCAAGGTGCCGGTATTTCTGGCCTCGAGCTTCGCCTTCATCGCACCGATCATCTACGGCGTACAGCAGTGGGGCATCCCCGGTACGATGTGCGGTCTGGCTGCGGCAGGGCTGTTGTACGTTGTTATCAGTTTTGCCATAAAAACCTTCGGCTCTGAGATCCTGCATCGCATCCTGCCTCCGGTTGTGACCGGACCCGTGATCATGGTTATCGGCCTGGTCCTGGCCCCGGTCGCAGTGCATATGGCCTCCGGCCGCACCGGGGACGGCTCCGCTTGGCTGGTGCCGCAACCGACCGCGTACGTGATTGCCGGGGTCGCACTGGTCGTGACCGTCCTCGTATCATTGCTGGGCAAAAGGCTATTCAGGCTGATTCCGATCCTCTGTGGGATTGTCGCCGGCTATCTCGCGGCTCTGGGGCTTGATTTGGCCGGGATCTCAAGTTCGATCCAGGCAAGTTTTGACCCCGGGGCTCTGCAGAACTGGACCGGGCCGACGCTGGTATCAATGCAGAAGGTCATCGATGCGCCGTGGCTGGCCGTTCCGGATTTCACCCTGCCCGTCTGGAACCTCGAAGCCATACTGTTTATCGTTCCTGTTGCGATTGCACCGGCGATCGAACACTTCGGCGACGTTTTAGCGATCGGCGGCATCACCGGCAAGGATTATGTTGACGACCCCGGGATCGACAAAACCATGCTCGGCGACGGCCTCGCCACCAGCCTCGCCGCTTGTCTCGGCGGTCCGCCCAACACCACCTACTCGGAAGTCTCCGGCGCCGTCGCCCTGACCCGCTCCTTCAACCCGTTTATCATGACCTGGGCGGCTATCGCTGCGATTCTGCTCGCCTTCATCGGCAAACTCGGCGGCCTGCTCAACACCATCCCGGTGCCGGTCATGGGCGGCATCATGATTTTGCTGTTCGGCGCTATAGCCGTGATCGGCATCAACACCCTGGTCAGGGCCGGTACCGACCTGATGCAGGCGCGCAACCTGGCGATCGTCGGCATCATCCTGGTCTTCGGTATTGGCGGCATGAGCTTCGACCTGACCGTCGTCAAACTCGGCGGAATCGGTCTGGCCGGCATCATCGGGGTGCTTCTTAATTTGATTTTGCCGCAAGCCAGACAATAACACATTAGCGTATATTTCGCTGCTCATGAAGCGCCCCGAGTGGGCTTCTGATTGATGACAAAAGGCGCTAGTGATCAGGGCTTTGTTTTTTTTCCTGACCGGTAGATTTGTTATGAATTTTGGGCAACAGATTAACCTTCTGTTGCCCTTTGTATTTACTTATACCCTTCTGCAGCCCGGTGAAAAACCGTGTACAATATCAGTGCATTGCGCGGTCATGCAAATTGACGGCGACGTCACGCGGCCATGCCCTGTCTTTCTCAGTTTCCCGAAGGGTTTGATGTTATGAAGAATTTTTCTGATCTGGCTATTATCGGCGGCGGCATCGTCGGCTGCGCCGCGGCTCTGGCGATCATAAACAGAAAACCCGGGTTGAAAATTACCCTTTTCGAGAAAGAATCGCATCTCGCCGCCCACCAGACCGGGCACAACAGCGGCGTCATTCATGCCGGTCTCTACTACCGCCCCGGGTCACTCAAGGCGACCACTTGCTACACAGGGAGGGAAGCCCTCTACCGTTTTTGTAGCGAACACGAAATTCCCCACCAGCGTTGCGGCAAGGTCGTTGTCGCCGTGGATGAAACCGAGCTGCCGGCACTCGAAGAGCTCGAGCGTCGCGGTCTGGCCAACGGCCTAAAAGGATTACAGCGCCTGTCACCGTCTGAGCTGAATGAACGGGAGCCTCATGTCAAGGGCATTGATGGACTGTTCGTTCCGCAAACCGGGATTGTCGACTATGTGCAGGTCACAGAGAAAATCGCCGAACTATTCATTGCCCGCGGTGGGGTCATCAAGCTGGCGACGCCGATCAAACGGATTCGCCACGACGATGACGGTTACCTGCTCAGCTCCGGGCAAGACTCATTCAGGGCCGGCGCCCTGGTAAACTGCGCCGGGCTTCACGCGGACCGAGTCGCCTGTCTGGCCGGATTGCACCCGCCGGTGCAGATCGTCCCGTTTCGCGGTGAGTATTACCAGCTCAAAAAAGAGAGCAGGCGACTGGTCAGACACCTCATCTACCCGGTGCCCAACCCCCAAATGCCGTTTCTCGGCGTGCACTTCACCCGCATGATCGACGACAGGGTCGAAGCCGGGCCGAATGCCGTACTGGCAATGCAGCGCGAAGGTTATCGGCGCAGTGATATTTCTTTCTCTGACCTGATCAGCGCCCTGGCCTTCACTGGATTCTGGAAAATGTCTGCGCGTTTCTGGCGACTGGGTCTCGAAGAATACGGACGATCTTTTTCTAAAAACCGCTTCCTCAAGAGCCTGCAACGCCTGATTCCCGAGCTCCAAAGCAACGATCTGGTTCCGGGGGGGAGTGGCGTTCGCGCGCAGGCGGTTGACCACCAGGGACGCTTGCTCGATGACTTTCACATCATCAAAGAAGGGTGCATGATCCATGTCCTGAATGCTCCTTCACCGGCGGCCACGGCTTCGCTGAGCATCGGTGAACAGATCGCGGACCAGGTTCTGCAGTTATGTTAGCGAGAGTTTTGCGCTATTGAGCCGGTAGCGGGTGAAGTTGATGACATTATATTTCGAGCAGGTGCACAGCGCAAGAGATGCAAGGGTCAAAGGCACGGACGATCTGTTCCGCGACCAGTCGCATCTGGGTGGTATCCGTTTCACCGGCCAGATCGGCAAGGATCTGGTCTTTCATCGTCCGCTGGTTGATCGCGGTGGGTGTCACGACATCAGCGGCAGCCACATACCCCCATTCGTCGATGACGTACTGATGAACCAGCAGCCCCCGCGGCGCTTCCATGACGGCCGTGCCAACACCGCCCTCAGGCGGTCCAACCTTGGTCAGCAATGGTGCTGTAACACTGGTATTTTGCAGAAGCTCCACCAGGTCGCGGGCTCGGCCAAGAGCCCAGCCTATTTCACCGAGCTGGGCATGATTATTGGCATAGATACTTTCCTGCTCCAGCTCAGGCGCATAGTCAAGGACTCTCTCTTTTGCCAGCCTTGCCCTGGCCAGGGCGCCAACAAGCAAGGGGCCATCGGCTGAACAGGAGAGCTTGGCGTACGACTCTGGGCATGACTCCTCTGTCAGGAGCTTGCGATAATCCGCCGCAGGAATGTTTTTGCCCCGACCAACCCAGAGAGTCTGTCCCTGCAGCGAAAAGGCCTCTGCCGATGCCGTAGCGAGTGGGATACCGGCAGCAACATTTGCCGCAGGAAACCTGGCGCGCGTGACAAATTCACTGACAATAGCAGGCCATTTCTGTTGCCATGCTTCAAGCCCGGCAAGCAACTCGGTCAAGAGCTGTCTCTGTGGCCGGTACGCAACACCGCCAACCACTGGATTGACCGGATGGATAACGCGACCACCGGCCACTTCCTGGATATGATTACCGAAGGCTTTCAATTCCAGGCCTGCTTTTGCCAAAGTGTCCTCTTGCTTGAGCAGTTCCACAACGCTGTTGGCCCCTGAAAAATCTGGCAAGACCAGGCAGAACAGGTGCAGGGCATGGCTCTGGATGTGGCCGCCAAGCAGCAGGAGCTCCCTAACGGTCGAAGCCGTAAGGGGAATATCTACATTGAGAGCCCGTTCGATCGCCTCAAGCGCCGTCAGTTTGTGGACGGCGGAACAGATCGCACAGATGCGACAGACCAGGTCCGCGACCTCGT
>JBFLJZ010000058.1:0-9456 GCA_040882925.1 Desulfuromonadales bacterium | reverse complement strand
CGGGGATCAGGCCGTACTTGAGCAGGTCGCCCGGTTCCACCTGGCAAAGCACATCACCGATTTTCTGATCGGCGGTCTGCACCGGCTCGGAACCGAAGCCCATGGTTTTGGCCCCGACACGCTGGTTGATGACCGTTTCCAGCCCCGAGAAGGCCCCGCCGCAGATAAACAGGATATTGGTCGTATCCACCTTCAGGAACTCCTGCTGCGGGTGCTTGCGGCCACCCTTCGGCGGCACGCTGGCAGTGGTGCCTTCGACAATCTTCAGCAGGGCCTGCTGTACGCCTTCTCCGGAGACATCCCTGGTAATCGAAGGGGAGTCTGATTTGCGGGCGATCTTATCGACCTCGTCGATATAGATAATCCCTTTCTGGGCTTTTTCCAGATCGTAGTCGGCCGCCTGTAAAAGGCTCAGGATGATATTCTCGACATCTTCACCAACATAACCGGCTTCGGTCAGATTGGTGGCGTCAGCGATTGCAAACGGAACATTCAGAACCCGGGCCAGGGTTTGCGCCAGCAAGGTCTTGCCACTGCCGGTCGGCCCGAGGAGGAGGATGTTGCTCTTTTGTATTTCGACATCGCCGGCCTTTTCGGAGGCCTCGATGCGCTTGTAGTGATTGTAGACGGCGACCGCCAGAACTTTCTTCGCCCGCTCCTGTCCAATCACGAAATCATCCAGGACGTCCCTGATTTCAACAGGCTTCGGCAACAGGCCGTCGCCCATCGGAGTCTCATCAAGCTGGGCTTCTTCGGCAATGATGTCTTTGCACAGTTCTATGCATTCGTCGCAGATATAAACTGCCGGTCCGGCAATCAGCTTCTTCACCTCTTCCTGCGCTTTACCGCAGAACGAGCAGGTCAATTGGTCACTGTGGCCACTCTTTTGCGTCACCGCCTCACCTCTTGCAAATCAGTCTTTCCTCGATACGATATCGTCGATAATACCATACTCTTTTGCCGCTTCGCTACCCATGAAGAAATCGCGTTCCGTATCGGACGACAACTGGCTGAGCTGTTTGCCGGTATGCTCAGCCAGGATCGAATTCAGGGTCTCTTTCAGACGCAGGATTTCCTGGGCATGAATGCTGATATCGGTCGCCTGGCCCTGGAAGCCGCCGAGCGGCTGATGGATCATGATCCGCGAATGCGGCAGGGCGTAACGCTTGCCGGACGTCCCGGCTGCGAGCAGCAACGCACCCATGCTGGCAGCCTGGCCGACACAGATCGTCGAAACCGGGGCCTTCAGGTACTGCATTGTGTCGTAGATCGCCAGGCCGGCGGTCACAATGCCGCCAGGCGAGTTGATATACAGGTGGATATCTTTTTCAGAGTCCTCGGATTCGAGAAAGAGCAGCTGGGCAATCACCAGGTTGGCCACATGATCGTCGATCCCGCCGCCAAGGAAGATAATTCGATCCTTCAGCAGGCGCGAGTAGATATCATAGGAGCGTTCTCCACGTCCGGTCTGCTCCACGACCATCGGAATCAGGTTCATGCGCCCTCCTCGGTTTTCTTGTCAGCCGCCTTTTTTGGTTTTTTCGGCGACACTTCCTTGACCTTGGCATTGTCCAACAGGAAGCTGATGACTTTTTCCTCTTCAATCTGTGCCATCAGGCCGACCCGCGCTTCAGGGGCAGAGTAGTACTTCTTCACCGTTTCGAGCGGCGCATTGGCCATGCTGGAGATCTCTTCCAGTTTGGCATCTATTTCACTCTCATCGGCTTGGATGCCCTCCTGGCGGCCGATCGCTTCAAGGATCAGGTTGCCGCTGACCTGTTCGACAGCAGTTTGCCGGTAATTTTCTCGGAAGTTCTCCGGTGTGATCCCCAGCATTTCGACGGACATCCCCTGCGACCGCATGCGATTACTGATATTTTCATACATGTAGTCAAGCTGCTTGGCAATCATCGCCTCCGGCACCTCGACCGGGTTACGCTCGATCAGGGCGCTGACCAGTTTTTCACGCAAGTCGTTATCGACCCGGCTCTTCTCCTGAGTCTCGTAGCTCTTTTGCAGTTCCGCTTTGAGTTCTTCCAGTGTATCAACGCCGAAGCCTTTGGCAAATTCATCGTCTAGCTCCGGTACAACTTTTCCCTTGATCTCCTTTAATTCCACCTTGAAAACAGCAGGTTTTCCAGCCAGCTCAGCCTGACCATATGCCTCGGGGAAAGTGACTTCGACTTCTTTGGTTTCTTCCCGTTTCATGCCGACAACCTGCTCTTCAAAGCCGGGGATAAAAGAACCGGAGCCCAGTTCGAGGAGGTAATCCTCACCCTTGCCGCCGTCAAAGGCTTCGCCATCGACATAACCTTCGAAATCAATCACCACGGAATCGCCATTGCGGGCCTTTTTGCGGCTGGTCACCTCAAGCTGCGCACGGGATGTGCGCATCTCTGCGAGACGCTCATCGACAACCTTCGCATCGGCAACAAACTTTTCTTTTTCCAGAGACAGCTTGACGTAATCCTTGGCCGTCACTTCCGGCTTGATCTCAACTTCAGCCTCATAGGTAAAGACCTCCCCCTTGTTGATTCCGCTGCTATCGACAATGTTCGGTTCACCGATCGCAGGGACGTCATTCTCATCGAGGGCTTTGAAATAAGTATCGTTGATCAAACGGGTCAGAACTTCCTGCTCCATCTGCGCACCATAATACTTCTCCAGGACCGAATCGGGAACTTTACCGGCTCGGAACCCTTTGACCTTGGCCGTCTTGCCGATCTTTTTATAGGCGCGGCTGATTTCCTTGTCGACCCGGTCCGGGGCAACCTCAAAAATCAGCCTCTTTTTGATGCTGCTGACATCTTCAACCTTCACATTCATGCTGACGCTCCTCATTCGCTCTGCCATGACAGCACATTGAGCACTGTCCGGGCAAGATTTATCGATAAACTTTCATTGCCTAAAATTTGGTGCGGGTGAAGGGACTCGAACCCCCACGCCTCTCGGCACTAGATCCTAAATCTAGCGTGTCTACCAGTTCCACCACACCCGCGGAACCAACTGGCCTTACTGCATACAATTAAGGCCCGACATTTCCCGGGATAACCGCCACATTCTGAGGGGTCGACGGGGAAAAGGCAGGCCCGGAATATTTATGGGGTGAGTGACGGGGATTGAACCCGCGACAACCAGGGCCACAACCTGGTGCTCTACCGACTGAGCTACACCCACCATAAACGATTGAATTCTAGACAAGGCCGAGGAACAATGTCAACGAGAAACCGTCCCTCGAACGCCAAATAACATGGCGCGCCAGGAAGGACTCGAACCCTCGACCGTCGGCTTAGAAGGCCGATGCTCTATCCAGCTGAGCTACTGGCGCTTTAAGTGGTCGGGGAGACAGGATTCGAACCTGCGACATCCAGTTCCCAAAACTGGCGCGCTACCAGGCTGCGCCACTCCCCGAAGGGCGATTTTCTAGCATGCCGGGAGCAATAATGCAAGACTAAATGACACTTTACCCTGGCGAATGGGCAGAAAAGCCGAAACGCTGTGGGCGGCCAGTGCTTCAGCTGCCTTCCAGGCTGAAACGGACCGGGATTCGAACCTGGCTTGCGACCGGCAAGCCGGCCTGCTTCGCCGGGGTAAATTCCCAGCGTTTCACTGCTCTTCTGGCTGCCCTGTCGAGGACCCGGTAGCCGCATGACTGCTCCAGGTCAACAGCGTCGACCAGACCTTTTGCCGAGACGTCCACCAAAAGCCAGACCACACCCTGCCAGTGCCTCTGGCGGGCGATCAGGGGATATTCAGGCAGCGGGTTGTTGCGATAGTTCGGCATGGCTTCTATCATGCCTCCGCCGTGCGGGCCGTCAACCTGGCCCAGCTCATCCCGGTGAGCGGCTGTCAGGCTCTCATCAGGGTGCCCGGACCGGGCCGCCTGCGCCAGGGCTGCTGCAGGCTCGCAGAGCGGGCTTGCAGCAGTCTCGCCGGGTTTCGACTCAACATCGACCTGAGCCGGCAAGCCCTGGCGAGGTTCCAAACAGACCGGCTCTGATGTCAGGCTCTCTGCTGCCGAGGCTTCGACAACTTCTGTCGCTTGCCTGACAGACCTGTGACTCTGCGGTATCGCATCGGGCGGCTTGTCTGCCTGCGGCGGGGAAGGAGCCACGTCAGGGATTCGATCCATAATCGGCGGCGCAGCAACCGCTGCATCCTGCACGGCAAGCTTCTTCGGCGTGTCAACGACGGCAAACGATGCATCGTCAGCAGCTGATACCAGCGCAACGACAACTGCAGAGCGGCCATCATCTAGCGTGGAAGGATGACGCGCCCCATCGTAATCGTAAAAAGCCACGCTGCCATGGACTCCCGCAGAAGCCAATAAACACAGCGAAAGCCGGAAAAGTGTCGGCATGGTTGTGAGCTTGCTCGTCATTATCAGGTCGTCTGATCGAAAGGTTACGGGCGCAGCCTTAAAGGGCTCAACAGGTCCATTCGAAAACTGAAGCAATCCAAGGGATCTCTATTAGAGTTCTACAGGTTGAGACTTTTTATCAAATACGCCAGACAGTCATGGTCTTATTCTCCGAAATAAATAACAACTGAGCCGCCCAGTCAAGCGCTATCATACGTCAGCTTGAGACAAGAGGCTCATTCGTCATGATCCTGGCAAGGCTGAAACAGAGAAATCCGCCGGAGAGGCGATTGACCAAATGCCCGGCCTCATAGCTCCAGGTCGACGACCAATCGACCGTTGACCTGTCCGGTCAAAAGCTTTTCGCTAAACTGCGGAACCTCATCCAGAGAGATAACCTGGTAAACCTGTTCCAGAATACTGTCGGGGAGTTCTTTTGCCAGGCGCATCCAGGCAGTTTTCCGCAGCGGTATCGGACAGGTTGTCACCTCCACCCCGACCATCTTGATCGCCCTTAAAATGAAGGGCATAACGGTTGTGTTCAGCTCTGCTCCTCCGGTCAGGCCGGTCGCGGCGACGGTGCCGCCATATTGCATCTCTGCCAGCAGGCGCGCGAGGACTTTCCCGCCCACCGTGTCGACCGCCCCCGACCAGCGTTGCTTTTCCAGGGGACGGCAGGGTGTTTCGAGCTCGGCGCGGCTGATTATTTCGACCGCACCAAGCTGGGACAGGTAATTGTCATCGGCTCGGTTGCCGGTCACCGCAGCGACAGAGAAACCCAACCTGGCGAGCAGGGCGACAGCAATCCCACCGACCCCGCCACTCGCGCCGGTGACCAGGACAGTCCCCTGGTCCGGGACCACACCCTGGTCTTCCAGGGCGATGACGCACAACATGGCCGTCAGACCTGCTGACCCGATGGCCATCGCTTTCAACGCGTCAAGTTCTTCGGGGAGCGGAACCAGCCATTCTGATTTCAGCCTGGCCCGCTGCGTTAAGCCCCCCCAGTAGCGTTCCCCCACGCCCCACCCGGTCAGCAACACCTCGTCTCCGGGCTGATAATCCGGTGAATCCGAGGATAAAACTTCTCCGGTCAAGTCGACTCCGGGGATCATGGGGTATTGGCGCACGATATCTCCCCGACCGGCGACAGCCAGGCAGTCTTTGTAGTTGAGACTTGAATATTTGACTGCGACCAGCACATCACCTTCAGGCAGGTCATCAATCGAAAGTTGACTGATCCGAGGCTTTATTACGCCGCTCTGCCGGGTCAGCAGCAGGGCCTTGAATTGATCACTCACTGCGGCACCTCATCACGCTCACGGCGCCATTCCTGGGCCTGTGCGTATTGTTCGCACAAGTAATTCATCTGCTCGGCCATGGCTTCCTCGGCGACATCAGCATGCCGCGCTCTGATCGCTGCATAGATGCGTTGATGCTGGGCGAGAATCTTTGCACGCTCCCTGAAGCGGAAGATGACGAGGTTGGTCGCCGGTTGCAACGCCTCAATAACGGCAAACATGACAAACTGCAGAACCGGGTTGCCGGTCGCATTCACCAATGCCCGGTGGAATCGAACATCCGAGGCACAGAAGTCGACGTCCGTTGTCGCAGGATTTGTTTGCCGTTCAATCTCTTCCGCCAAAGCCAAAAGATGCTTTTCCTCGCGACGTTCCGCGGCAAGACGGCAGCAGATCAATTCCAGCTCGCGGCGCGCTTCGGCAATTTCAGAGAGGCTGAATTCGCCCATACTGACCAATAGCATGGCGGCGCCCGTCAGCGAGGAGCTAAGATCTTCCTGGCTGGGCCGGTTGACAAATGTTCCACCAGCCGGGCCGCGTCGGCTGCGGATGAGGTTCTGGGCGGCGAGCCTTTTCAAAGCTTCGCGAATCGTCGGCCGAGACACGTTGAACTTTTCTGCCAAGACTTCCTCGGTCGGCAGCTGGTCATCAACCTTGAGGCTGCCATCCAGAATCGAGCTGCGGATGTTTTCTGCGATCTGCTTGGCAAGGCTTTCCGCAACAAGCGGTTGATAATTAATCGTCATTTTTCTGGTTTCTCCCTGTCCACCCGGCATAGGAGTGATAAGATTATTTTTCCTGCTCTGAAGATAGCTCATTTGATCAGCGATTGGAAGCATTTATATATTTGTTTGACAAATATATAAATTGTGAATAGGCTAGTAAAATCACAGAAACAGATTAGTGGGCGGTTTTTCTCGCCAGCAGATTGACACAATAAACCCCAACCCGATGAAAGGACCAATCCATGAAAGCACTTGTCTACAAAGAATACGCACCGGATGATAATTTCGGCGACATCCTGACGGTAGAAGACATCCCGAATCCTGAGCCAAAAGAGAATGAAGTCCTGATTCAGGTCAAAGCCTCCGCACTGAACTATAACGACGTCTGGGGCATGCGCGGCACACCGATTCCGGTCGAACTGCCGCATACCTCGGGTTCCGATGCCGCCGGGGATGTCCTCGCAGTTGGCAGTGACGTGACCAGCATCAAGGTTGGTGATCGGGTCGCTGTGCACGCCAACATGTCCTGCCGGGTTTGCGAAGCATGTACCAGCGGCCGTGAATATGACTGCTCCAAGCGCATGGTCTGGGGTTTCCAGACAACGCCCGGCAGCCACGCCGAGCAGGTTTGCCTGCCCGAGGTCAACGTGGTGAAGATTCCCGATACGGTCAGCTACGAACAAGCCGCTGCGGCAGCCATGAACCTGCTCACGGCATGGCACATGCTGGTTGGGCGCGCCCAGATCAAGCCGGGCCAACTCGTCCTGATCATGGGCGGACGTTCAGGTGTCGGTCACCTCGGCATCCAGATCGCAAAACTCTACAATTGTACGGTTATCGCCACCGCCAGCCCGGAGAACGCCGGTCTGTGCAAAGACCTGGGCGCCGACTATGTGGTCAATCACCGCGACGAGGGCTGGGTCAAGGAGGCTCGCGGCATCTGCAAGGACATTGCCAAACAGGTCGGCGGCGCTCCCGGCATCGATGTTTCCTTCGATCATGTCGGTGAAACCCACTTCAACGCTCAACTGACCCTTTTGAAATTCGGCGGCACGCTGGTCAGCTGCGGCGCCACCACCGGCTTTGACGCCACAATCGACCTGCGCCACGTCTTTTTCAAGGGCACCAATATCCTCGGCTCGACCCAGGGCACCAAGGCTGAACTGGAGCAGGGTTTTTACTGGATGGGTCAGGGCAAGATCAAGTCCGCCATTGGAGCCGAATACACCTTCGACCAGGCTGCTGAAGCCTACAAGCAATTTCTTTCCGGTGAAGGGCTGTTTGGCAAGATTATTATCAAGCCGTAAGCATGACGGGCAGAGTTTCCCGTCTTAGATGCGGAACAGGATGAACTGTCCTTCCGGCTGGTCATTCCTTGAAAACTATGTCATTATCCGGCCCCGATCCCAGATCGGGGCTTTTTATTTTTCATCTCGGCTATCAATCAGACAGCAGTACGCTACAATTAATCATCAAAATGACACCATGAAATGGAGCACTTGATGGATAACAATCTCCCCCTGCCCGGCAAACAGCTCGGCAGTTTTTTGACCAAACAGAACCTGCCGGTCCCGGAACTCAACCTGACAGCCGTCACCCTGCTGCATGAGCCGACCGGAGCACAACTGCTGCACCTGGCCTGTGACGACCCGAACAACGTCTTTGCCGTAGGCTTTCGCACGCCGCCGCCGGATTCGACCGGCGTTGCCCACATCCTCGAGCACACGGTGCTCTGCGGGTCAGAGAAATACCCGGTACGTGATCCTTTTTTTGCCATGCTCAAACGCAGCCTGAATACCTTCATGAATGCTTTGACGGCAGCCGACTGGACGCTTTATCCGGTCGCGAGCATGAACCGCAAGGACTTCTATAACCTGATGGGGATTTACCTCGACGCCACTTATTTCCCACTGCTGCGCGAGCAGGATTTCCTTCAGGAAGGCCACCGGCTCGACTTCGCCGACCCGGGTGACCCGGCCAGCCTGATGATCAAGGGTGTCGTTTTCAACGAAATGAAGGGGGCCATGGCCGACCCGTCCTCCCTGCTCGGCCGGCGCCTTAATGCGGCCCTTTTCCCGAATACCTGTTACGGCAAAAATTCAGGTGGTGAGCCGCTGGAGATTCCGCAACTGACCTGGCAACAGCTGCGAGCGTTCCACCAGAGCTATTACCATCCGAGCAACAGCTGGATCTTCACCTACGGCAACTTGCCGCTCGAGGAGCATTTGCAGCAGATCGACCATCTGGCCCTGAGCCGCTTTGAAAAACAGTCGGTTGACAGCAGGATCCCGCGGCAGAAGCGTTTCGCCGATCCGGTCAGGATGACGCAGACTTTCCCGATCGATGCGAGCGAAGACATACAGCAGCGCAGCATGGTCCAATTGGCCTGGTTAACCTGCCCGATCGAAGATACCTTCGAGCGTGCCGCGACCGGTATTCTGGCAAACCTGCTGCTCGGCAATCCAGCCGCCCCCCTTTACCGAGCCCTGATCGAATCGGGGTTAGGTCGCAATCTGTCGCCGGGGACCGGATATCACGACGACTATCGCGACACCTATCTAGCCGCCGGCCTGCAGGGGACTGAACCGGACAAGTTGCCGGAGATAGAAAAGTTGATTCTCGACACCCTGGGTCAGGTCGCTGAACAGGGCCTGCCGCATGAGCGTATCGACGCTGCCCTGCACCAGTACGAGTTTGCCAACCGCGAAGTGACCGGCGACCAGTATCCCTATGGCCTCGGCCTGATGATGCGCCTGTTCGGTCCGTGGCTGCATGCTGACGACCCGTTGGGCACGCTGATGATCAACGACAACCTGCAGCGTCTGAGAAGCGCCGCTGCCGACGCGCAGTTCTTCCCGGAGTTGATCCGCCGGCAACTGCTTGACAACCCGCATCGGGTCACTTTGCTGTTGCGCCCGGACCCCGAGCACGCGCAGCGAGAAGAACAGGCCTTTGCCGAACGCCTGGACGAAATTCGCCAGCATCTCGATACAGCAGCCATCGACGAGATCAAGACCAAGGCGGCGAATTTGCAAAAGAGCCAGGAAGCCGAGGACGATACGAGCTGCCT
>JBFLJZ010000317.1:0-2602 GCA_040882925.1 Desulfuromonadales bacterium | reverse complement strand
CGACTTTTACTCCGCCAACCGCATCCTCACCATTGCCATCTATTTCATCCTCTACGTGGTCGTCACCGCGTTGTCCTTACCCGGCGCTGCCGTCATGACCCTGGCAGGAGGCGCGCTGTTGGGCTTCTGGGTCGCCCTTGTAACGGTTTCTTTCGCCAGTACCATCGGCGCGACCCTGGCCTTTCTCGTTTCGCGCTTCCTGCTGCGTGACTGGGTCCAGTCCAAATTCGGCGACAAGCTCAAAGCCATCAACGAAGGGGTTAAGAAGGATGGGGCTTTCTACCTCTTCACCTTGCGCCTGGTACCGCTCTTTCCTTTCTTCGTCATCAACCTGGTGATGGGGCTGACGCCGATGCGCGCCCTGGCTTACTACTGGGTCAGCCAGATAGGCATGCTCCCCGGCACTGCCGTCTACGTCAATGCCGGAACCCAGTTGGGCCAGGTTGAAAGCGCTTCGGGGATCCTCTCTCCCGGGATTATCTTCTCCTTCGTCCTGCTCGGGCTTTTCCCGCTGATCGCCAAGCGGATCATCGACATCGTCAATCGCCGCAAGGCCTTCTCCGGATGGGAGAGGCCGGCCCGGTTCGACTACAATCTGATCGCCATCGGTGCCGGCTCCGGCGGACTGGTCTCCGCCTACATTGCCGCAGCCGTCAAAGCCAAAGTGGCGCTGGTCGAAAAAGACAAGATGGGCGGCGACTGCCTGAATACCGGCTGCGTCCCGAGCAAGGCCCTGATCCGTTCCGCCAAGATGGTCTCCTACGCCCGACGTGCGGCAGACTTCGGCTTCAGATCCGGGCAGG
Organism: Desulfuromonadales bacterium; assembly: GCA_040882925.1. Lineage (GTDB taxonomy): Bacteria > Desulfobacterota > Desulfuromonadia > Desulfuromonadales > BM103 > JAFDBW01. The sequence goes on along the minus strand of JBFLJZ010000317.1, from coordinate 1,799 downwards.
TCGAGTTTGACTTTGCCGAGGTCATGGAGCGCGTGCAGAGGGTTATTGAGAAGGTCGAGCCACATGATTCGATTGAGCGCTACACAGAGCTTGGTGTGGAATGCTTTACCGGTACCGCAAAAATCGTCTCGCCCTGGGCGGTCGAGGTCAACGGTGAAACGCTGACCACCAGAAACATCATCATCGCCACCGGAGCCCGACCGCTGGTGCCGCCGATCAAAGGGATCGAAACGGTTGACTACCTGACCTCGGACAATCTCTGGCAGCTGCGGCAGAACCCGGGGCGCCTGGTCGTGCTTGGCGGCGGCCCGATCGGCTCGGAGATCACCCAGGCCATGGCCAGGCTTGGAGCAACAGTCACCCAGATCGAAATGTTGCCGCGCATCATGAGCCGCGAGGACCCGGAGGTGTCCGACTATATTCAGGAGCGATTTGAGGCAGAAGGGATCAAGGTCCTGACCGGTCACGCGGCCCAGGAAGTCATCGTCGAAGACGGTGAAAAAATACTGCTCTGCGACGTCCAGGAAGAACGGGTCAGAGTCCCCTTCGACCGGATATTGATAGCGGTCGGTCGACGACCGAACGTCAGCGGCTTCGGCCTCGAAGAGCTCAGCGTAAGGATCAGCGACCGCGGCACCGTCGCCGTCGACCCGCTGCTGCGCACCAACTTTCCGAACATCTTCGCCGTCGGCGACGTGGCCGGCCCCTACCAGTTCACCCATACGGCATCGCACATGGCCTGGTATGCTACGGTCAACGCCCTGTTCGGTGGTCTGAAGTCGTTCAAGATCGACTACAGGGTCATTCCCTGGGCAACCTTCACCGACCCTGAGGTTGCCAGGGTCGGTCTTTCCGAAGAGGAGGCCAAGGCAACGGGCACTGCCTACGAAGTCACCCGCTACGGCATCGACGACCTCGACCGGGCAATCGCCGATTCCGAGGATCATGGCTGGGTCAAGGTGCTCACCAGGCCGGGCAGCGACAAACTGCTCGGCGTCACCATCGTCGGCAGCCATGCCGGCGACCTGCTGGCGGAATACGTCTTGGCCATGAAACACGGCATCGGGCTGAACAAGATCCTTGGCACCATCCATACCTACCCGACCATGTCGGAAGCGAACAAGGCCGCCGCCGGCGAATGGAAAAAGGCCCATGCCCCGGAGAAGCTACTCGATTGGGTGGAGAAATTCCACCGTTGGCGCCGTGGCTAGAAGCATCGGCAAACGATCCACAGCCGGCGACAAATGACGAACGGACCCCCGGTTGTGAGAGAAGTTAATCTTCCAGACTTTCTGGAGCATCAATGTTCGAACAACATCTGCACAATACCCTCACCCTGTTGCAGGGCAACCCGGCCCTGTCCCTGGGAGCGGCTGCTGTGATTGCCGCGCTCTTCTACTTCCGTCCGAAAGATATGCTCAAACTGGTCGGCTTCTGTCTGCTGATGGTTGTCGTGGCCTATCTCATCGTCCTGGTGGCCGGCACGATCGGCATTGGCGCAAACCAGAAAGATCAGATGATCTACAAGACGCAGCGTGCAATCGGTGAATAGCAGGCCTTTGAAATTGGCCAGTGCCTTTACAGTGGAGACTTTGATTCACAGGGGATTTTGACCTGGCAAAGCCCGCATGGGGTGTCTTCGGTACCGTAGTTGTCACGGACAAAAGGCGCCGTAACATTGCGAATATAATCGAAGCAGGCAGCCTTGTCATGTCCATGTTCGGTAATTGCGTCGATCGGGCAACGCTTCATGCACGCGCCGCAGGTGCCCCGGGCATGCCAGAGACACCAGTCCTGGT
>JBFLJZ010000316.1:0-9340 GCA_040882925.1 Desulfuromonadales bacterium | reverse complement strand
CTCCGGATCCGTCCAGACCTCTTTCGTGGTCCCTCCATGATTGTCAGTATAAAATTTATATTCAACGAAAAACGGAGTCAGAATAATAACTTCTTCATCAGGATTGAGAATGGTTTTTAATGTGACGTTGAGGGCTCCGCCTGCGCCACAGGTCATAACAATGTGTTGTGCGCCGATCGGCACACCGGATGTTTCCTCGATATGCTTGGCAACCGATCTGCGGGTTTCCTCGTAGCCGGCATTGTTCATATATCTGTGCATGCCCAGGTCAGGGTTTTCGGCCATACGGCGAAATTCACGCAGGAATGCCGCCGGTGGTTCGACGGAAGGATTGCCCAGAGTGAAGTCATAAACATTTTCGGCGCCGAATTTGGCAGTTAAAGCCGCACCTTCTTCAAACATGCGGCGAATCCAGGAGGAACGTTCTAATGCCTCCTGCACTTTGCGTGAAATTGTCATGGTTCGCTCCTCGATCTGCAAAAAGCTGAATTGCTCACTTGAATGTGAGTGTAGCGACGGCAAAGTCGCGGGTCAATCAAATCCGGTATTATCTGCTGATCGGTGATCAGTGACCAGTGATCAAAGACCTTGCTTCCCAGCGATATCTTATATGGTGAATCAAGGCTTGAGTCGCTAGTTGTGACGCGGTTTTCGCTGTTTGGATGTCGTGTCCCAGAATCGGCCTTGGACTTGCTTTTTCACCGCTCATGGGATAGATTCACTACTTTCTCGGCTTCTGAAAGGACGAACCCCGTGGACGAACAGAAACTTCACGATTTACGTCAACAGATCGACGCGCTCGACGACCGGATTCTGGAACTGCTCAATAGACGTGCCGAACTGGTTGTGAAAGTCGGCAAGACCAAGGATGACAGTCAGGGCGTCTACTACGTGCCGAGCCGGGAAAAGGCGATTTTTGAACGCTTGACAACGCAGAACACCGGGCCCTTTCCTGACGAGGGGATACGCCGGGTTTTCCGCGAGATTATCTCTGCCTCGCTCTCTCTCGAGCAGCCTCTCAAGGTTGCCTTTCTCGGACCCCAGGCGACGTACACCCATGTCGCTGCCATGCGGCAATTCGGCCTTTCCGCGCAGCTTGTGCCACTCAAGAGCATCTCATCGATTTTCGATGAAGTCAGCCGCGGACGTGCCAGCTATGGTGTTGTCCCGGTGGAGAACTCCAACGAAGGTGTCGTCTCGCATACGCTCGACATGTTCATGTCCTCGGAACTGAAAGTCATTGCCGAAATCCTGCTGCCGGTATCCCATGATCTGCTGAATCTCTCCGGGGAACTCAGCGATGTCGGCAAAGTGATATCTCACCCCCAGGCGATCGGCCAGTGCCGTGAATGGTTGGAGGAGAATTTGCCGGATATCCCGTTGGTTGATGCGTCAAGCACGGCTCACGCTGCCCAGCAGGCGGCAGATGATGCCAGTGTTGCAGCAATCGCCAGCGAATCAGCCGCATCACTCTACGGCCTGCGGGTGGTCAAAAACAAAATCGAGGACAATCCGAACAATTTCACCCGTTTCCTGGTCATCGGCACTGAAATGCAGAGCCCGAGCGGCAACGACAAGACATCGATCATGTTCAGTGTCAAAGACAAGGCCGGGGTCCTGTATCATATGCTGGAACCCTTCAGTAAACGTGATATCAATCTGGCCAAGATCGAGAGCCGCCCGATGAAGGGCAAGGCATGGGAGTATATCTTCTTTCTGGATATGGTGGGGCACGCCGAAGACCAGAAGATTGCCGCAGCGCTTGAGGAACTGAAGGCTCACTGCCAGTTCCTGAAAGTCCTGGGCTCCTATCCGAAGGCAAGATAACCGCGGCGCGAGGCGAAAGAACATTTAGACATAATGACTGATTTTCATATTGACAAATTGGCGGTCGTCGGGGTCGGACTGATCGGTGGTTCTCTAGCACTGGCGCTGAAACAAGCCGGAGCGGTTGGACACGTGATTGGCATCGGGCGCGGTCTGCCGAATCTGGAGACGGCCTCAAGGCTTGGTGTCGTAGACAGTTACACCCAGGATATCGCCGCAGGGGTCGCTGACGCAGACGTGGTCTTTCTGGCGACGCCGGTCCAGGCCCTCGGGGCCCTAGCAAAGCAGGCTATGCCGCATCTCAAGTCTGGTGCGATTCTTACCGACGGCGGCAGTGTCAAGCAAGCCGTGATCGATGCTATCGAGCCGCATCTGCGTGACGACGTCCACTTTGTTCCGGGCCATCCGATTGCTGGCACCGAAAACAGCGGTGCCGAAGCTGCCTTTGCAACACTCTATTGTGATCGTCGCTGCATATTGACGCCGACCGAAAATACCGATGTCATAGCCCTAGATAGTATGCGATCCATGTGGCAGCTGGCCGGCAGCCAGGTCGTCATCATGGATGTCGAGAAACATGACCGGGTTCTTGCGGCGATCAGTCATCTGCCCCATATGGTTGCCTATGCACTGGTGAATGCGGTTGGATCCTATGATCGCTACAACGAGAATATCCTCGAATATTCAGCGGGCGGATTTCGTGATTTTACCCGTATCGCCTCATCGGACCCGACGATGTGGCGAGATATCGCCCTGACCAACCGCGAGGCGCTGGTCGAAATGATGGAACAGTTCGAGACGTTTTTCGCCGAGCTGAAAGAAGACGTTGCGACCGGCTCAGCGGAACGTCTTTTCGAATTCTTCCGGCGCTCGAAAAAAAGTCGGGACGAAATACTCTAGGATCCTGATCGGGATCAGGGCTTCGATGGTAACGGACCAACAGGAACAGAGAAAAAAATGAGCAAACAAGCATTGCAGAATAAAATTGTTGCTTCGGCGAAGTCTCTGCGGGGCGAGATAAGCGTTCCGGGTGACAAGTCGATATCGCACCGCTCGATCATGCTTGGCTCGTTGGCGGTTGGCACGACCCACGTCAATGGCTTTCTCATGGGTGAGGACAATCTCGCCACCTGGAAGGCTTTCGCGTCGATGGGCGTCTCGATCATTCAGACCGGACCCGCTGCCCTGGCAATCTCAGGGGTGGGTATCGACGGGCTGAAAGAGCCGCAGGATGTGATCGATTGCGGCAATTCCGGGACGACGATAAGGCTGATGTCGGGCCTGCTCGCCGGGCAGAACTTTTTCTCCGTACTGACCGGCGACAAGTACCTAAGACAAAGACCGATGAAGCGTGTGGTTACGCCGTTGACTGCCATGGGAGCCCGGATCTGGGGTCGCAATGCCGGGGAGATGGCTCCCTTGGCGATCCAGGGTGGTTCACTTAAACCGATCAGCTATGCCTCGCCGGTTGCCAGCGCACAGGTCAAGTCTGCCGTCCTGCTGGCCGGCTTGTCTGTGGATGGAGAAACCACGATCACTGAGCCGCACCTGTCGCGCGATCATAGTGAGCGGATGCTGAGATGTTTCGGTGCGGATGTCCGGCCATTTGAGGGTGGCGTCGCTTTGATTGGCAGGCCTCGACTTGTCGCGCAAGAGGTTACGGTTCCCGGCGATATTTCATCAGCAGCTTTTTTCATGGTTGCCGGCCTGGTCACCCCCGGGGCTGAACTTTTGATCCGGAATGTCGGCATCAACCCCACCCGCAGCGGGGTGATTGATATTCTTACAGCCATGGGTGGGCAATTGGAACTGCACGATATTAGGGAGCACTCCGGAGAACCGGTCGCTGATGTCCTGGTTCGCCACAGCCGGCTCAGGGCGATCGATATCCATGGTGACATGGTGCCACGCGCCATCGATGAATTTCCGGTCATCAGCGTTGCCGCGGCCCTTGCGGAAGGCACGACCACCATCCGCGAAGCGCAGGAGCTGCGCGTCAAGGAAACCGACCGCATCGCCGCCGTGGTCGATGAATTGAACAAACTCGGTGGACAAGTTGAAGCACGCTCCGATGGCATGGTGATCAAAGGAGTTGAACGTCTTACCGGCGGCAGGGTGTCATCACGAGGAGACCACCGCATTGCCATGAGCATGGCTGTGGCAGCGCTTTCGGCTGCCGGCGACGTAACAATTGAAGACACCGGCTGTACGGAGACCTCCTTCCCCGGTTTCTGGGAGTTGATTGATAAAGTCCGTGACGCGTGACGCGTGATGCGAAAAACAAATTGAATTAAACCGCAATCACTTAAAAGCGAGACTATCTACATGTCTGCTAAGCTGGAGCATATGAAAAGTCATCCGAGTCCCCAATGGACTTTTATCGCGTCCCGCTTACCGCGTCACGCGTCCCGTGTTTCTCCATGAAAAAACTCATTATCGCCATAGACGGACCCTCAGGTGTCGGCAAAAGCACCTTGAGCAAGCTGCTTGCCCGTGAACTCGGTTACCTTAATCTGGATACGGGGGCGATGTACCGGACCATTGCCCTGGCGGCATCTCGTCAAGGCATTGACGCCAGTGACCATGCCGCCCTGCAGAAAGTTTGTGCGGACACGCTCATAGAGTTTTCCCGTAATGGCGGGGATGAGTTTGTGTTGCTTAACGGTGAAGATGTCTCCAAAGCGATCAGAACCCCTGAAATCAGTCTGCTCACTGCGGATATCGCTGCCTGCCCCGAGGTGCGCAAGGCGATGGTTGAACGCCAGAGAGAGCTCGGTGACGCAGGAGGGGTAGTTCTCGAAGGACGTGACATTGGCACCGTGGTTTTTCCCCGAGCAGAGATAAAGTTTTTTCTTCAGGCTTCTCCTGAAGTACGTGGACAAAGGAGGTTCCTGGAACTCCAGTCGCAGGGGGCGGAGGTCGGCCTCGCACGGACCATCGCCGATGTAAAAGCGCGTGACAATGCTGATACCAATCGTTCAAATGCTCCATTGAGGCAGGCCGATGATGCCGTGGTGATCGATACCACTGAACTCGATATTCCCCAGGTCCTCGAACATATGCTCGCGGTGATTGATAAAGCACGCAAATCCGGCCAAACTGGCCGGTCCGTTTGAATCATGGAGATTCTTCTTGCCAAAAGTGCCGGTTTCTGCTTCGGCGTCAGACGTGCCACTCAGATGGCTTTCGAAGCGGCCGCCGAACATGAGCACATCTGTTCTCTCGGGCCGGTTATTCATTCACCGCAGGTTGTCAAGGGGTTGGCTGAAAAGGGCGTTAAAGTCGTTGCCGAGGTCGAGGACATCCCGCCCGGTTCGGTGATTGTCCGCTCCCATGGAGTCACCGCTGAAGAAATGGACAAGATTCAGAAGAATAACCTGACGATTGTCGATGCCACATGTCCGTTTGTCAAAAAAGCCCAGGAGTACGCATCCCGGCTAAGTCATGAAGGGTACACCGTCGTCATCGTCGGTGAACTTGAGCACCCTGAAGTGCAGGGGATTGTTTCCTATTCCGGTGATACCGTTGTGCATGTCGTTGCCGATGCCGTGCAGGCGGCAAACCTGCCGCGCATGAACAAGGTCGGGATCGTCGCACAGACCACGCAACTTTATGAAAATCTCAAGAATATTATGGATATATGCCTGGCAAAAAGTCAGGAACTCAGGGTTTTCAATACCATCTGCGATGCAACCTCGGTACGTCAGAACGAGGCCAGGGAGATCGCCCGCAAGGTCGATCTGATGTTCGTTATCGGAGGCCATGCCAGTGCCAACACATCGAGGCTGGCTGGTATATGCAGAGAAATTCAACCGCAGACTTGGCATATCGAAACCGCGGATGAAATTAATCCCGAGTGGTTTCTCGATATTGCTAAAGTCGGTGTAACCGCTGGCGCGTCAACACCGCGCTGGTTGATTGATGAGGTTGTCGCGAGAATTGCGGAAATCGGAAAATAATAGTTTGAGTTTTCCGAGGACCTATGCTATCTTCGCCGACCAATGGCCTGAGAGCCATACCACCGTTTTTACGGTGGAAATTGCTAGGGGGTAACTGGTTAATGGTGGAAAGTAACGACACAACCAACAACGAAACAGAAGAAATGGAGCAGGACTTCGAGTCACTGTTCGAAAGCAGCATGCAGGAATTGCATGTCGGCGATGTTGTCCGCGGAACAATTGTACAGGTCAATGATGACAATGTCGTTGTCGATGTCGGGTACAAATCGGAAGGGGTCATCCCTCTCGCCGAGTTCAAGGATGAAGAAGGCAAAATCGACGTTAATGTCGGCGATGAAATCGATGTGCTGTTCGAGCGCCGCGAGAATGAAAGCGGTTTGATCGGCCTCTCCAAGGAAAAGGCGGATCGTCAGAAGATCTGGAGTTCTCTGGAAGAGGGCACCGTCGTCGAAGGCAAAATCGTTGGCCGCATCAAGGGCGGTTTGACGGTTGACATCGGCATCAACGCATTTCTCCCCGGGTCGCAGGTTGATCTTCGTCCGGTTCGCAACCTTGAGAAGCTGCTGGGTGCGACTTTCGAATTCAAGATTATCAAGCTGAACAAGCGACGCGGCAACATTGTCCTGTCCCGTCGTGTTCTCCTTGAAGAGCAACGTGAGAGTCTGCGTTCCGACACTCTGGAAACGCTTGCTGAAGGTCAGGTTGTCGAAGGGATCGTCAAGAACCTCACCGATTATGGCTCGTTCATCGACCTTGGCGGGATCGACGGTCTCTTGCACATTACGGATATGTCCTGGGGCCGGGTCAACCACCCCTCCGATGTTCTCACCGTCGGTGATAAGATCAAAGTCAAGATTCTCAAGTATGACCGTGAACGCGAGAGAGTTTCTCTCGGGCTGAAGCAGATTACCCCCGACCCATGGCTTGAAGTGGAAAACACCTATCCGGTCGGCACCAAGGTTCAGGGCAAGGTGGTCAGCCTGACCGATTACGGTGCGTTCGTCGAGTTGCAGGATGGTGTTGAGGGTTTGATCCATGTCTCCGAGATGAGCTGGACCAAGCGCATCAAGCACCCCAATAAACTCCTGACCGTGGGCGATGAAGTGGAAACCGTGGTTCTAGCATTGGACATCCCCAACCGGCGCATCTCGCTTGGCCTCAAGCAGATCGAACCAAATCCCTGGGAAGTGATCGGCGAGAAATTTCCGGTCGGCACAATTATCGAAGGTCAAGTCAAGAACATTACCGACTTCGGGGTGTTTGTCGGTGTCGATGAAGGGATTGACGGCCTCGTCCATATCTCCGACCTTTCGTGGACCAAGCGCGTCAAGCACCCGTCCGAGATCTTCAAGAAGGGCGACACCGTCAAGGCAGTCGTTCTGAATATTGATCGTGAAAATGAACGTTTCTCGCTTGGTCTCAAGCAGCTCTCTCCCGATCCGTGGGAGTCGATTCCGGTAAAATACGCTCCGGGGACCATTGTCAAAGGCAAGGCGACTTCGGTCACCGATTTTGGCGTGTTTTTGGAAATTGAGGAGGGTATCGAAGGCTTGATCCATGTCTCGGAACTGAGCCAGGAAAAAGTCGAGAGTCCGAAAGACGTCGTCAGCGTCGGTGATGAACTCGAAGCTGCCGTGTTGAATGTTGATACGGTGGATCGCAAGATCGCGCTGTCGATCAAACAATTGACGCAACACAAAGAAAAAGCCGAGGTTCAGGATTTTCTCGGTGCCCAGAAACAGGCGACTTCCAATCTTGGCGCCCTGCTTCAGGGTGCCATGGACCGCAACGGTGAGGAATCGTCTGACTAACTCTGTCCATAACTGCAGCGCGTCTCCGTTGCATTGGTGACGCGCTTGTTTCGGTAAACCATGAAGAAACGACCGTTTCTACTGGCGTCTGCCCTCTTGGCTGGGTGTTTTGTGTTCTTTCTGGCCTTGGCCATTGCCGTTGCAAGTTTCATGGGGCAACCGTCCAATCTCGTCATCGGCGACAAGATCGGCATTGTCGAGATTTACGGGGTGATCGCAGACTCAAAGCAGGTTATCGAACAACTCCACGATTTTCGTGACAACGACAGTATCAAGGCTCTGGTCCTGCGGGTTGATTCTCCGGGAGGTGGAGTCGGTCCATCACAGGAGATTTATGATGAGGTTCTGGCTCTAGACGAGCTGAAGCCGGTTGTTGTGTCGATGGGCTCGGTTGCCGCCTCGGGTGGCTACTATGTCGCCGCTGCCGCCCGCGAAATTATCGCCAACCCTGGCACCATAACAGGCAGTATCGGCGTCATCATGGAATTTGCGAATTTTCAGGAGTTGCTGGAAAAAATCGGCCTCAGCAGCGTTGTTGTCAAAAGCGGTGCTTACAAGGACATCGGTTCGCCGACCCGGGAAATGTCCGCCGCCGAGCGAGAAATCCTGCAAAACCTGATTGACGATGTGCACAACCAGTTTGTTGCATCGGTTGCCGAGGGCAGGGAACTCGATGAACAGGCGGTCCGCTCAATCGCTGACGGGCGTATTTTTTCCGGGCGCAGGGCGATGGAACTCGGTCTGGTCGACAGCATGGGTAACTTGCAGGCTGCAATTGAACGCGCTGCTGCACTGGCCGGTCTCGATACCGAGCCGAAGATCGTTTATCCTCCGGGCAAAAAGCCCAGATTTATCGACTTGTTTATAGAGGAAACTATAAACCGGCTGCATTATGCTCTGCAGCAGCAGCGTTCGGTTGGGTTGCAATACCTTTGGCCAGGATTTGATTAGGAGGTCTGCCATGACGAAGAGTGAGCTGATTGAACAACTGACAGTGGACAATGACGTTCTCAACAAGCGGGAAGCTGAACTGATCGTTAATTCGATCTTTGACAGCATCGGTCAGGCGCTTATTGAAGGGGACCGGGTCGAGATCCGCGGCTTTGGCTCTTTCACCGTGCGCGAACGAGGCGCCCGTGAGGCACGTAACCCGAAAAGTGGCGATGTGGTCAAGATTACCGCAAAGAAGACGCCTTTTTTCAAGACCGGCAAGGAGTTACGTGAACGGGTTAATGTGAACTGATACGTTGCGCTTTCAATATCTTTTGCTCTGCATGAAAACAAGCGAGGCCCCGTTGATGAAACGGGGCCTCGCTATTTAAGCAACCTCCGGAATACCGGGCATACTCCCTAGAGAGGACCTGTGAATTTGCATATTACCCAAGATGGGCGCTTCAGGCGTCCCGCTCGTGGACGGGCTTGCTCACCACGACCCGACTTCAGGCAAGAAATTGTTCAGTTGGTCAGCACAATCAGGAGTCATTCGCGCATTCCAGAGGTTGTCAAAGATCTTTGTGCAACTTAGTTCTCATGCTAGCATAAGCCAGTGTCCTGTCAACCAGGAAGCAAGTGTTTTTTTAGATTTTATTCACCATTTCTTAACCGGTAAAATGATATGTTATTGTCAACCAAGGTCCTCTCACCCGGTGTCTACCGTTTTGTGGTGTCAGATGAGTTTTCCGGTTTGCGGCTCGATCAGTATCTGGCTGAAGCCAGTGCAGATTTATCCAGAACCCTGGCGCG
>JBFLJZ010000315.1:0-4148 GCA_040882925.1 Desulfuromonadales bacterium | reverse complement strand
GGAAAAATGAATGAAAAACCCCTAACCCGTCATGCCAGCAACGTAACATGACCGGTCATTTTAACCGGCTGTCTGATTAGTATGTTCAACAGATTCGACTGATAATCCGGAGATTGTACTTGAATTCATCGACTCAGAGAGTTGGAGCCATCTCGGTCGGTGCTGTAGTGAACATCGTAACAGGTGACACGAGATATATCGCCCACGCCAATCATCCGTTGCCATAGCCGCTGCGAGTCATCCTGGAGACCTCTCACGCCGCCGGCCTACCGCAGGCACGAGGCCAGGGCGCACATCAGAAACAAATAAGGCGACTCCTTATAAAATATCAGGAATCGCCTCATTTGAATATGGCGGGGCTGACGGGACTCGAACCCGCGACCTCCGGCGTGACAGGCCGGCGTTGTAACCGACTCTACTACAGCCCCTTGAACAAATTGTAAATATGGTGGGCGAAACAGGGCTCGAACCTGTGACCCTCGGCTTGTAAGGCCGATGCTCTCCCAGCTGAGCTATTCGCCCAAACTTTAAAATGGCGGGGCTGACGGGACTCGAACCCGCGACCTCCGGCGTGACAGGCCGGCGTTGTAACCGACTCTACTACAGCCCCGCAAAAGACAGAAAATAGGAAACGGTGTCAAGAGGGAAACCCTCTTTCACGTTTCCTATTTTCAGGGTTGTCACAGCTGCATCAGGATGCGCCCGAGGCAACTGTATCGCAAGCTTGACTTAGTTGATGGCATCCTTCAAGGCTTTGCCAGCCTTGAACTTGGGAACCTTCGCTGCAGGAATGTTGATCTTTGCGCCGGTCTGGGGATTCTGCCCCGTGCGAGCAGCACGCTGACCTACGCTGAAAGTACCAAAACCAACCAAAGAGACTTTCTCACCGGCTTTCATGGCATCAGTCACAGCATCAGTAAATGCTTTCAGAGCCTTTTCTGCGTCAGCTTTACTCAGTCCCGCCTTCTCTGCAATTGTATTAACTAGATCGGCCTTTGTCACAACATACCTCCACGTATAAAAGAATGATTAAGCCCTGCTGAAAACGGATTCTTTATATCAGACGCGTCAAAATCTAGTCAAGTAATAATTGGCCGTTTTACTCAATGATGCACCGATTTTTCGGGGTCTAACACGTAATCTTTCTTATCCGTAGCCGTCGATACCGGTAAGCTTTCCAGGATTGCGTCCTCGAGGACTTCATCCATGTGGGCGACCGGAAGAATTTTCAGCGCTCGGCGAATCGTCACGGGGACCTCATCGAGATCCTTTTCGTTTTCCTTCGGTATCAGGACACGATGAATTCCGGCACGTTTGGCTGCCAGGAGCTTCTCCTTCAGTCCGCCTATGGCCAGGACACGGCCACGCAGCGTTATCTCACCAGTCATCGCCAGGTCCTGGTCGACTGCAAGTCCGGTCAGGGCAGAGGCCAGTGCGGTCGCTATGGTGATCCCTGCGGATGGGCCGTCCTTGGGGATCGCGCCCTCCGGGACATGGATGTGAATATCGACCTGGTTGTAAAAATCCTTCTCCAGGCCCAGTTCCATCCACCTGGAACGAACGTAGCTGAGCGCCGCTTGTGCCGATTCTCGCATGACCTCGCCAAGCTTGCCGGTCACGGTTAATTTCCCCTGGCCCTGCAGGACAGTGACTTCGACAGTCAAGAGCTCACCGCCAACTTCAGTCCATGCCAGGCCGTTGACCAGTCCGATCCTGTGCTCTTCTTCCCGGACACCGAAGCTGTAACGCGGTACGCCAAGGTATTTCTTGATTTGCGGTGCTCCAACCTGGAAACGGTTCCCTTGCAGGCCGGCTTTGACCACCTCGCGGGCTATCTTGCGAAACACGTTGGCAATTTCACGTTCCAGGTTCCTCACCCCAGCTTCCCGTGTATAGCGACGAATAATCTCGAGCAGTGCGGCCTCGGAGAACCTGACCTGGCCCTCTTTGAGCCCGTTCGTTTCCAATTGCTTCGGCAAGAGGTAGCGCTCGGCAATATGCATCTTATCCTCTTCGGTATAACCTTCGATGCGGATCACTTCCATACGGTCACGCAAAGGCCCGGGAATCGCCTGCAAGGTATTCGCCGTTGCGATGAACATGACCGAGGAGAGATCGTAATCGACATCGATAAAGTGGTCGCCGAAGTTATGGTTCTGCTCGGGGTCGAGAACTTCCAGCAGGGCGGATGACGGATCACCACGGAAATCCGTGCTCATTTTATCGACTTCATCAAGCAGGAAAACCGGGTTACGCGTCCCGACCTTGCGTAAGCCCTGGATCACCTTGCCGGGCATGGCGCCAATGTAAGTCCGCCGGTGCCCGCGAATTTCCGCTTCGTCACGTACACCGCCCAACGAAACACGGATGAATTTGCGGCCCATAGCCCTTGCCACAGAACGGCCAAGAGATGTTTTGCCCACTCCAGGTGGCCCGACCAGACAGAGGATCGGACCCTTGATTTTTTTTACCAGCGCCTGCACGGCAAGATATTCCAGGATCCGTTCTTTGACTTTTTCCAGACCGTAGTGGTCTTCTTCAAGAATTTTTTCGGCCTGCACCAGGTCAATCTGGTCCTTGGTTCCCTTCTTCCACGGCAAGGCCACCAACCAGTCGATATAATTCCTGACGACCGTCGCCTCGGCGGACATCGGCGACATCATCTTCAGCTTGCGCAGCTCTGCAACAGCCTTGTCGGCTGCTTCCTTTGACATCCGCGCTTTGTCGATTTTCTCTTCGAGTTCTCGCAGTTCCTGCTTGAATTCGTCCTTCTCGCCAAGCTCCTTCTGGATGGCCCGCATCTGCTCATTCAGATAATATTCTTTCTGACTGCGCTCCATCTGATTCTTGACGCGGTTACGGATCTTCTTTTCGATCTGCAGGATTTCAACCTCGCGCTCCATGAGGGCTAAAAGCTTCTCAAGCCGTAACTCGCAGTCCATCTCTTCGAGGATCTCCTGCTTGTCGGCAATCGGCACTGTCAGGTGGGCAACGATGGTGTCGGCGAAACGGCCGGCTTCTTCAACGCCGGCGATCGATGCGACCATCTCTGCCGGAATTTTTTTGCTGAGGTTGGCGTAGGTATCAAAAGTCGAATTGACACTGCGCATGAGGGCTTCCTGCTCCGGCGACATGGCGTCCTGGTCCGGCAATCGCTGCAGGCTGGCGAAAATGCATTCGTCAGTGTATTCAAGATCGATCAGGCGCGCCCTGACCGTGCCCTCGACCAGAACCTTGACCGTCCCGTCAGGCAGCTTGAGCATTTGCACAACCTGACCCAGAGTCCCCAAGGCAAACAGATCGTCGGCAAGGGGATCGTCGGTCTTCGGGTCTTTCTGGGTCACCAGAAGCACCTGCTTGTCATGCTCCATGGCCCATTCGAGAGCCTGGATTGATTTCGGCCGCCCGACAAAAAGAGGGGTGACCATATGCGGGAATATGACAATATCCCGCAACGGCAAGACCGGAAATGACCCACTGGGGACAGATTCAGGCAGGAATTCTTCCGAGAGCTCGGTCATAATAATATCTTCCTGCTGAGCTGGTGCCCGACAGAAAATCTATCAGGCCGACTCAGCACATTCGTAGATTATAATTGGCTGGGACCCCTTGAAAATCACATCTTCATTGATCACGACTTCCCTGACACGGTCCTGGGAAGGGATGTCATACATGACATCCAACATCGCATTCTCAAGGATGGAGCGCAAGCCACGAGCGCCGGTTTTGCGTTTGAGGGCCTCCTTGGCAACAGCGACCAGAGCACCATCGGTAAACTTGAGATCAACATTTTCCATGTCAAACAGCTTCTGGTACTGTTTGATCAACGCGTTCCTCGGTTCACAGAGGATCCTGACCAGGGCTTCTTCGTCCAGTTCATCAAGAGTCGCGACAACCGGCAAACGGCCGATAAACTCGGGGATCAGGCCGTACTTGAGCAGGTCGCCCGGTTCCACCTGGCAAAGCACATCACCGATTTTCTGCTCGGATGTCTGCACCGGCTCGGAACCGAAGCCCATGGTTTTGGCCCCGATACGCTGGTTGATGACCGTTTCCAGTCCCGAGAAGGCTCCGCCGCAGATAAACAGGATATTGGTCGTATCCACCTTCAGGAACTCCTGCTGCGGGTGCTTGCGGCCACCCTTCGG
>JBFLJZ010000057.1:0-3891 GCA_040882925.1 Desulfuromonadales bacterium | reverse complement strand
ATGTTCGGCTGGACCGGAAAAATCCTCAAGATCAACCTGACGGACAAAACCTTCGAGGACTTTGGACCCGACAGGGAGACATACCTGCTAAACATCGGCGGCAAAGGCCTTGCCGGCGAGTTTCTCTTCGAAGAATTTCACCGTGACTGGAACGACCCGGAAATGCCACTGGCGTTCATGACGGGCCCTCTCAACAACACATCCTCACCGACGTCCGGTCGGATGACGGTCATGTCGCGCTCCCCCTTGACAGGTGCGGTTTGCGATACGTCTGTCGGCGGGAGACTTGGTACAATCCTGAAACGCGCAGGATATGACGGCATTCTCGTCACCGGACAAAGCGATGACTGGTGCGGTCTGAATATCACGGAAAACCAGGTCAGCTTCTGCGATGCATCGCACCTCACCGGCCTGGACATATCTGAAATCCATAACCGGCTTGCCGAACAGCCAGAGATGGATAAGGGCGCCCATGCCATGATCGGTCCTGCCGCCGAAGCCGGTGTCAAATATGCATCGATCGTTTTCGACGGGCATTATTATGCCGGGCGGGGCGGCCTCGGATTGGTCATGGCCGAAAAACGGTTGAAGTTCATCTCGGTCAATGGCAGCCAGAAGTCCGATGTCTACGATCGCCAGGAACTCAAGGCTGCCCAGGAGGAGATATATCGACTGGTGTCCGCTTCGCCGGTCCTGACCGGTGACCTGGGCATCACCCACTACGGCACCGGTGCCCTTTACGACCTGATGCGCAGCCGCCGGATGATGCCGACCAACAACTTTCGGCAGACAGTTTTCGAGTCGGCAGAAACAATGAACGCCCATGCTTACAAGACGCGCTACGATACCAAACGCTTCGGCTGTGCCGGGTGCCACATACTCTGCAAAAAGAAAGGGGCCAAAGGCGAGGTTATCCCGGAGTTCGAAACCATGTCACACTTCAGCGCCCTGGTCGGCAATGCAGACATCGATGCGGTCGTAGAAGCCAACCGCATCTGCAACGAGGCCGGCATGGACACCATCTCCGCAGGAGTCTGCATCGCGACTTATGCCGAGATTACCGGCGAACAGCTCTCGCCATCGAGATTCCTAAAACTTCTCTGGAAGATCGCTGCCGGCGAGGGAGAGGGAGCCGAACTCGGCCTGGGTGCCCTGGAATATGCAAGGCAACACGGGCATGAAGAGGTCGCCATGGTATCCAAGGGGCTGGAATTCCCCGCCTACGATCCCCGGGGAGCACACGGTATGGCGCTCGCTTACGCAACCTCCACCCGCGGCGGTTGCCACTTGAGGGCCTACCCCATCTCACACGAGATCCTGCGCAAACCGGTGGCAACAGACCGGTTCTCTCTGAGCGGCAAAGCCAGGATAATCAAGATCAGTGAAGACCTCAACGCCATGGTCGACTCGCTGACCGCATGCAAATTTCTCTTTTTCGCTGCCACCCTTGAAGAGTATGCCCGCGCCCTGCAGGGCGTGACGGGAATCCAGACCTCTGCCCAGGAGCTCTTGATGGCCGGTGAACGTATCTACTACCGGGAGCGCATCATGAACACCCGCAACGGTTTTACTGCGGCAGATGACGACATCCCGGCGAGATTCTTTACCGAGAGCGGCAGCGGCAGTGAGTCGATCCCGGTCCCACCGATCGACCGTGAGGAGTTCCTGCGGGAGAGAGCAGCTTATTTCCGTGTTCGCGGACTTGATGAAAAGGGCATGCCGACCCGGGAGAAATGCAGGGAGCTTGGGCTGCCATGTTGAAGCTGTTGAAGAAATATGACCAGAAGCTGGTCAATCATGGCCTCTGTGCACCAGACACCCCCCTGGTCGGTGGCATCAATGACGAGGTCATCTGGAACCGCGCAGACCCATCGACAGAAGAGCTCGAGGGCATCATCCGCAGCCTCAATATCAACAGCCTGGTCTTTGCACAACCGGTTGAACCATTCAGAAGCATCCTGGATTATCTCTGCTCACATGATGAGCAGGAGCTTGTCCCTGAGGATACTGAAACCCGCACATTCCTGCACTCGATCCCCGTCGCCCGTTCGCTGGACGCTCAGGAAATCGTACCGCTGCTGCAAAAACGCAAGGGGTGCATCATCAAGGGCCGTGGCATCATCAGCTATGGCACGGTCAGCCCGGAGCAGGCGTTTGTCATCTTCAGTTCGATCGTGTTTTCAACCTTCGTCAAGTTCTTCGTTGACCACGCCTATAAACTCCATAACGGCACAGCAGATGATGATGTGCTGCAAATGATGCCCGACATTTTGGGGGCTTACGACAAGATTTTGCCGCAAAGCCAAGATTTTGATCTCGACAATGGCATATTCACTGGCGAGGACGACATCCTCCACGCCATGGAACGCGCTGGCAGGGCCACTGTAGATGCACGCATGGTCGACTCGTTTTTCGGCAACATCTCCTATTTCAATGATGACACCGTCTATATTAGCCAGACTGGTTCATCTATGGATGAACTTGAAGGCTGTATCGATGCCTGTCCGCTGGACAACTCTGCCAGCACCGGGATCACCGCTTCCAGCGAACTCGTCGCCCACCGGGATATATACCTCGGCAGCGACTGCCGCGCCATCCTGCATGGTCATCCTAAGTTCAGCGTGATCATGTCAATGCTTTGCTTCGAGAAGGACTGTGGCAACAGGGGGAAATGCCACATCAGATGCGACAAGGAACGTTTCATCAAAGACATCCCGATTATTCCCGGGGAAGTCGGCACCGGGCCAAGGGGGCTGAGCAACACCCTGCCACCTGCCATGAAAGGCCGCCGGGGAGCGATTGTCTACGGGCACGGAGTGTTCACTACTGGCAGGGAGAACTTCCGTGATGCCTTCAAAAACCTTGCGGATATCGAGAGTATGTGCCGGAATACTTACCTGGAGCTGGTATCCACCTCAGGCTGACAGTAGTTCTGCCCGTCCAGGAATAGCGTCAAGAGAATAAAAACAAGAAAGGCCGCCTGGAATCAGCCGCCTTTAAGTGGTAGGAATTTACTTTTCATGGTTTGCGCCGAAATCGCCCGATCCTCAACGACATAACTGCATCATCCGACAAAATTGACGGCACTTCACTTCTACCACGCAGCCGAAACCTTGTCCATCGGCCACCAACAGGTGCAGATGCGGATAGCAACGACTATAATTGCCAAACGTCTGGATGGCGGTTACAGTGCCGATCTGGCCAGATTTGGCGTGGAGGGCTGCCCTGAGGAAAAGGAGTAGCCTGCGGTTGGTACACTGGCAAAGCTTATTAAACAGCATACGATTGTAGCGGAAATAGATACGCAGAATTTTCGGTAGGGTAAAGACATACTGGCGATGCGGAAGAGGGGAAAGGATCTTGCTGCATAGGGCCAGTAAGAAATTCCCACCTCAGCTAACTCAAACACCTTACAACATTATGATAGGATAAATAATAATCTGTGTGATTGAAAAAACATTGCCGAGGTAAGCGACAGGAACAAAGATGCGCTCTCTTGCTGTTGTTTTTGTAACGTTCATTATGCTTCCCGCTCTGGCTGTGGCCGGCGAGCCGTTGCCCCTGGCAACGCAGATCGTCCAACAGGCGAAGCAAGAATGCAACAGCCTTGATAACGGAAGTTTTCACTCGACCGAAAAAACCATCACCCTGCATGACATTACCGGCGATGGCCGTCCGGAAGAGTTCGTCGATGCCTCGCAATTCTCCTGCTCTACTGCCCTCACCCTCTGGGGTGGGACCGGCGGTACTTTCTTGTGGGTAATAGTGGATGGGAGACCTTTTGAATTTCTAGTACATAAGTGGCGAGTGGTTGATTTTGATGGGCAGCAAGTGCTGTTGCTCGCTGTACATTCTTCTCAATGCAGCGACGATATAGGCCCTTGCTACCGT
>JBFLJZ010000314.1:0-5313 GCA_040882925.1 Desulfuromonadales bacterium | reverse complement strand
GGGTCTTTGAAGAAAAGATCGAGAAGATTGTGCAGCAAGAAGTGCTATCAGCCTCCATTTGGTGACGCCGGGGCTCTGACTGCAGCAGTGCGAGCGGACCATTTCCGCCACACTTCCCGGTAAGGAAGCGTTCGAAAATCGAGACTCATCCTTTCTTTTCTTTCGCCCGGCGTAAAGCCCTGAGCGAGGACCGCGGCCTCGATGGCCGGCATATGCAACGCGCCCCATGGGACGATGATCGTTTCATAACGTTGCAGCGCCTTGGGCATGCTGGCGATCACGGCATCGTTTCGCTTATCGAGAATATCCGTCATGACACCTGCGACCCGTTCCGGGGTCATATTTTCACTTGCCCATTCGCGGTACTCGGTAAACGCATCAGCCAGCGGCTTGCCGCTGAACAATGTCCGGCCGATTGCATTGAGAAAATCAACTGTCTGTGGATCAAACCGGCTCAGGTCGATATCAGCCCAGGCAATATCCGGTTTATCACCGTCACCGGCCGGCATCTGATCCGGATTATTCAGATCAACCGGGTTACCGTCGATCTGCATCTTGTCCTGTGAACTCACTCCGATCACTCCAGCCAGCTTGCTGTAGTCGAAATTGTGCTCCAGCAAACGGTTCCGGTCAGTTACCCCTTCAGCAAGGATAACGGTCGCCCCGCGGGAAATCGAATCGGCCAGATCTCTGTAATAAGCTTTTTTACCGACATGCATCATCCCCGCCAGGCGAATCTCTTGGCTGTCGCGATGGTAGCTGCGCTCGGCCATGTAGATACCAACCGGGCTGAGGCGCAGGAAGCCGGCAGTCTGCTCCTCGAGATAGTTGCTCACCAGCGCCAGGCTGACATACAGCACCACAACGGGTGCCAGGAGGAAGTTAATCGCCGTGAAACCGAGAGTGTTACGCAGGCTGAAGAAGGCCTTCTGAAACATTTCCTGTGGCAACAGGACCCGGCCGTGCAACAATGCAATGGCAAGCAGACCGATCGCAACCTGGCCAACTGAGGCAATCAAGGGCAAGGCCCCGCGATCAATAACACCGGAGAGTGGCCACATTGCCAGGCTGCTCCAGATGATGTAAAGGATCATCGGCAGGAACACACGCTTGGGCAACCGGCGGTCTATCCCCAGGCAGAGATAAATCACCATGCTCAAGGCGACGACCAGCAACGCGACCACTTGGCGCCCATTACTGAAAAGGGATGATGTTGCGCCGGAAATGGCCAACAATTCATCGGCCAGAGAGAATCCGGCATCGATCAGGAACAGGATGAGATAAACATTGGCAAAACGACGCATGCAGCCACCTAAATTTAAAAACCCGGTATCCAGTTTAGACTTTTTCGCATGACAAATGAACGAAAAGGTCACTGGCGGGGTCTATTTGGTTGTTTCGCACCTAACATCGAATGGAGAATCAGATGAGCCTGGAACTTTTACGGGGTACGCTGGCATGGAGCGCGGCATTGAATATGGGCATCCTGCTCTGGTGGTTTCTCTTTATCACCTTTGCCGCCGACTGGGTCTACAGGATGCACAGCAAATTCTACCCGATCGAGCGAGAGCAATTCGATGTCATCCATTATGCCGGGATGACTTTTTACAAGATCTGTATCTTCACCTTTTTTATCGTGCCCTACCTGGCGTTGTGGATCATGTCTTAATCACGTCAGGGCAGGATTGAGCGACACAAGAGGATCGTCAATGCTGTTATTGCGCATCGCAGCGATTGCCCTGCCACAGCTGCTGGCACTGCTGCTCGCCGGAGCTTACTTTGACCTGCTCGGCGGTTGGAATCACGGCGACAGTGCCTTCGGCTCCCTGATGGTACTTTTCCTGCTGGCGCCGCTGTCAACCCTGGTTCTGCTGGTTGCCGAAGGCGCAAGATACATCCGCAGCCTGAGACAGGAACACCGCCGGAGGGCCGCCCGGGCCATCATCCTTGCCACAGTTCTTCTGGTCGAAGCCCTCGCCCTTGACCTGCTGGTCATCAGCCAGGCACGGATGTAGTCGCAGAGACGTCTCGCACGACGATGACCGTGGCTGTATCAGGCCGGTTACTTCGAATAAAGCTCGACGATCATCTGTTCATTCGCGGCAACCCGGATTTCGTCACGCTGCGGCAGGCGGCTGAGTTTAACTGACAGCTCCTGCTGGTCGACGGCCAGCCATCCGGCGCTATCAAAGCGCGGGTTTTCCATCAGGTAGCGCGTGGCCAGACCTCTGGAGGGCGCGCTGTCGCGGACAGTGATGACGTCGCCAACCCTGACGCGGAAGGATGCGATATCCACCCGGCGGCCATTGATCTTGAGATGGCCATGATTGACCAGTTGCCGAGCCTGCATCAGGGTGCAGCCAAATCCGGCGCGGAAAGCGATGCTGTCGAGGCGGGTCTCGAGGAGGCACAACAGGTTTTCGCCGGTCACGCCACGCATCTGCTGGGCCTTGCGAAAGGTCCTGCGGAACTGTTTCTCCAGCAGGCCGTAGGTGTGACGTAACTTCTGTTTTTCGACCAGCTGCTGACCGTAGTCGGAGACCTTGCGCCGGGCCTGGTTCGGGCCGTGCTGACCGGGACCGTGGCTGCGGCGTTCGAGCAGCCGATCATACTTGGGGTTGCCGTATATGTTGACGCCAAACCGGCGAACGAGCTTGCCTTTCGGGCCTGTAAATTTGGCCATAATCTTCTTTTTCTCCTCGGGATTATTGAAAACGGTTTTCATTTCTATTAAATATGACTTTTTTTGTCAACTATTTTCGACGCTCTTGTCTTATCGTTCAAACCGGTATAGTTTGATGACCTATGCAGATCATTTACCAGGACAATCACCTGCTGGTCGTGAACAAGCCGGCAGGACAGCTGGTACAGGGCGACCAGACCGGTCGGACCACGCTGCTCGAAGAGGCCAAAGCCTGGCTCAAGGATCAATACGCCAAACCGGGCAATGTGTTCCTTGGGCTGGTGCATCGGCTGGACCGAACGGCCTCGGGTGTGGTGGTGCTGGCTCGCACCTCGAAGGCCGCAGCGCGCCTGTCCGAAGAGATTCGCAACCACCGGCCCCGCAAAACCTATTGGGCCCTGGTTGCCGGCGAAGTCCCTTTAGCTGGACGTTTTGTCGACCGGCTCGAACGCCGTGAATATACCTCACAGGTCGTTGACGCTCCGGGCGGCAAAGAAGCGAGCTTAGGTTATAATAGACTTTGTTATGCCGAAGGCGTCAGTCTGGTTGAGATCCATCTGGAAACCGGGCGGCATCATCAGATTCGGGTACAGTTCGCACATCGCGGGTTCCCGATCCTCGGCGACCGACGCTACGGCTCGTTACGGCCCTTTGCCACAGATGCTATCGCCCTGCATGCCAGTCAGGTGGTCATTCGTCACCCGACCCAGGGCAAAGAGATGAGCTTTGTTGCCGAACCAGGCGAAAACTGGCCTGTCAACCGGGGTGAAACAAGATGAAATCACTCAGAGAGCTGTACCGCATCGGCCACGGCCCTTCCAGCAGCCACACCATGGCCCCGCGCAAGGCCGCCGAACAGTTCCGGCAACGCCATCCTGACGCAGCGCAGTTCAGGGTGACGCTGTTTAGCAGCCTGGCGGCAACCGGGCGCGGTCACCTGACCGACAAGGTCCTGCTGGAAGCCTTTCTCCCTACGCCTTGCGAAATCATCTGGCAACCCGGGCAGGAACTGCCACTGCATCCCAACGGCATGCAATTCGAAGCGCTGGCGGGTGACCATCGCGTGATAGACACATGGCAGGTCTACAGCGTTGGCGGCGGCGCTCTCCGGGAAGCCGGTGAAGCGATGGATCCTGCCGAGACCTACGACCTGAATGACATGCAGGCAATCCTGGCGCGATCAACCAAAACCGGCGAATCGTGCTGGGAATATGTGGTCAGCTGTGAGGGGGATGAAATCTATCGCTTCCTCGAAGACGTCTGGGCCACCATGACGGCCTCCATCGAACGCGGGCTGGACCATGTCGGTGTATTGCCGGGAGGACTGGGCGTAGGGCGTAAAGCCAAGGCCTTCAAACGCAAGGCTTCTCTCTATGGTCCTGACTTCAAACGCAACGGCCTGCTCTGGGCTTACGCTTTGGCCGTCTCCGAAGAAAACGCTGCGGGAGGGGTGATTGCTACTGCGCCAACCTGTGGCGCCAGCGGGGTTTTGCCGGCGGTTCTACGCTATCTGCAGGAGAGTCTTGAATGCAGTACCGAAGATATTCTGCGCGCCCTGGCAACGGCCGGCCTGATCGGCAACCTGGTCAAACAGAATGCTTCAATTTCCGGCGCCGAAGTGGGCTGCCAGGGGGAGATCGGTACCGCTTGCGCCATGGCTGCGGCAGCAGCCACGCAGCTGCACGGCGGCACCATCCGACAGGTTGAATACGCTGCCGAAATGGGCCTTGAGCATCATCTCGGGCTGACCTGCGACCCAGTCAACGGCCTTGTCCAGATCCCCTGTATCGAGCGCAATGCCCACGCTGCGACCAGGGCTTTAAGTTGCTGCCATTTTGCCCTGCTCTCCGGTGAAGACCACAAGATCACCTTCGACGAGATCACCAGAGTCATGATGAAAACCGGCCAGGCCCTGCCTTCTCTTTACCGAGAGACCGCCGGTGGCGGTATTGCCCAGGCATATCGGGAAAGAGATTCCGGCTGATATTGACAAGGCTTTTTTTACCTACAAAGGAGACAGTTTCATGTGCATACTCAGCAGAATAATGACCTTGACGCTGCTGGCAACTCTCAGTCTGCCATTCGCCGGCTGCATGCCCTCGGTGGGCCGACCCTTCCCGGTACAACAGGTGCGCCAGATCGAGATTGGCACAACCACCAAGGCTGAAATCAGGCAGATGTTCGGCGATCCCTGGCGCACCGGCGTCGAAGACGGGTTCCGAACCTATACCTACGGCGAGTACAGCGTCGAGAAGAGTCGCGATCTGGTCATCCGGTTCGATGAACAGGATGTCGTCAAATCCTACAGCTTCAGTTCGTCCTACCCGGAGGACGAGAAACTCTAACCCAGGCCAGTGGGTGACAGTAATCAAGAAAACCGCACCCTGCCGGGATCTCACTGCTACGCCCGACATTTGACATCTTTACCGAAGAGTCCTCTGCGAAGTTCATGCAGGACCGGGCAGCGCGACTGCATCACGACCTGAAGCATAACAAAGTGTAGATTTCGAAATGGACGTCACGGCCCTGACCACATACCTGATTGCCATCACCTTGCTGACGATCACCCCCGGCGTCGACACGATGCTGGTGATCCGCAACACCGCCCGCGGCGGCTGGCGCGATGGCGC
>JBFLJZ010000313.1:0-11838 GCA_040882925.1 Desulfuromonadales bacterium | reverse complement strand
GTGTATTCCTTGAAGAAAAACAGCCGCTGCGTTTGACTGAGCTGGTACTTGGCGACCTTGTCGAGGCATGCGAGGTCCTTGATAATGCGTCGCCGCAGCAGAACAGCCGGCCAGCGTTGACCGACCGGGCAGTCGATCAGGTAGACCTGAGGGTTTTCCTTGTCCAGGGTGACCAGGATGTTCCTCCATTTCAGGTCGTTATGGCAGAACCTGTAAGCATGGAGTTGGCGGGTGATGCGGGCGACCTGCACGATGACCTGTCGAATCCATCTCCTGTCCTGTACCAGGCCGGGCTTTTGTTGCGCGATAGTTGCCAGGTCGGCGGTGTTCTCGATCGCCAAAGTGATAAGCGCGCCACGTATTGTTTTGCTCAAGACGTGTTCTTCGCCGTAGGCGACCACTTCTGCGGCGGGAATTTCGAGCTGTTTGAACAGCAGCTGGTTTTCTGCTTCTCGGCGGATGCGTGCAAGGCCGAACCAGCTGCGAACACCCTTGGTCTTGTGATAACGCTTGACGTAGTAGGCGTTTTCTCCCACATTAACCCTGAATACGATGCTTTCACTATCCCCGGCAACGGGGGTGCCGGACAGGGCAAAAACCTTCTCAAGCGAACAGAACATCTCGGCTGCAGGTTTGTCCAGGCCGGTGGCTTTGGTTGTCCATCTCTGTTTCTTGAGCATGTCCGGTTTGCCGTCCTGCGCCAGTCGACTGGTTTGAAGGACACTCAGTAGGCTAGCCCGGTTTTCTTCCTCACCTTGCGCAAGGTCTTGCTTGCTGCCCAACGGGCTTTCTCTGCGCCCCGGGCAAGGATCTGCCGGATCCCGTCGGGGTTGGCAAGCAGTTCCTTGCGGTATTCGGCCTGCGGCGCAAAGTAATCCCGGACCGTCTCGAAGAGTTCCTGCTTGACGTCGCCGAAAGCCAGTCCACCGGCTTCGTATCTTTGTCTCAATGCGGTATTGCCCTGTTTGTCGAGGAAGAGACGAAAAATTTTGTAGACATTGCAGGCGTCGGGATCTTTCGGGTCTTCGACGGGAATCGGTGCAGTGACAATGCGCATGATCTGTTTGCGCAGCGCCTTGTCATCGCCAAACAGGTCGATCGTGTTGCCATAGCTCTTGCTCATCTTTTGCCCGTCGAGGCCGGGAACCGTTGCGACATCATCGTCTATCTCCGGCTCCGGCAAGGTGAAAATATCGCCGTACTGATTGTTGAACTTGATGGCGATATCGCGGGCGACTTCGACGTGCTGCTTCTGGTCTTTGCCGACCGGAACCTTGTCGCTCTGGAAAAGGAGGATATCGGCAGTCATCAGCACCGGGTAGGCGAACAGACCGTGATTGGCGGCGATGCCTTTGGCGATCTTGTCCTTGTAGCTATGGCAGCGCTCGAGCAGACCCATCGGCGTGAAGTTGGAGAGGATCCAGGCCAATTCCTGGACTTCCGGCAGGTCGGATTGCACCCAGAAGGTGCTCTTTTCCGGGTCCATGCCGAGGGCCAGGAAGTTGGCTGCCGCCTCGAGTGTGCCGCGGGCGAGGAGTTTGCCGTCGCTGAGAGAGGTTTGGGCATGGTAGTTGGCGATGAAGCAGAAGAGCTCGGACTCCTCCTGATAGGCAATCATCTTCGACATCATGCCGAAGTAGTTGCCGAGGTGCAAAGAACCGGAAGGCTGTATACCGGACAGAACGCGCATGTTGATACCTCGAAAACAGTGGTTTTTATCGTTCGGGGAAAACTATCAGAAACGGGGGCGGAATTCAATTACAGAGAATGCCGGGTAAAAAGCGACGCATCGATAAGCGTGAATGGAGACGTATCCGCTGCGCACTCTTTTCCCTTTCCGGCAAGAGAGATCCGCAAACTGTGATCCGGGTTTTGGGTTTGACATGTTCCTCTCGCCGATGTAGAAGAAACCGTCGGTCGCTTGTCATCGGTGGCCCGGCAATGTGACCTCAAGTGCCCGATGACAATATTGCCTCTTTCCGGTCAGAAAGATTTGCACTTGAAAGACTATATTCACAAGGATTATGCGCAGTGCCTGGCAGCCAATCGGCTGAACACGTTCGACCAGATCTGGGGTTATCAACAGGACTGGTTCGAGGCACCCAATAAACGGCGTGGTGGCTGGAGTGGGGTCGGGCGCCTGGAACTGCCAACAGGGAATGGAACGCTCAAAGTCTTCCTCAAACGTCAGGAAGACCATCAACGGCGTAATCTGCGGCATCCATTGACCGGTGAACCGACATTTGCGTCCGAGTTTCGTTTCATGATGTATCTGCAGAAACGTGGTGTGCCGGTGCCGGTGCCGGTTTTTTTTGGCCAGCGCGTGATTGACGGTCACACCCGGGTCATCCTGATGACCGAGGAGCTGGTTGGCTTCAAATCGCTGGATGATCTGACCAAAGACCTCTTTTCAAGCGGCAAAGCCAGCGTCTCTGTCCAGCGTCAAATCCTGCGCGGTGTTGCTGCGACAGTAAAAAAACTTCATGCTGTTGGTGTTGTGCACCGTTCGCTCTATCCCAAGCATCTTTTCGTCTGCTGGCCAGTCGAGGCAACCCCAGAAGTGGCTGTGATCGATCTGGAAAAAGCACGTGTCAACTGGGTCACTGCTATGCGCACAATCTACGACCTGGACTCGTTGAATCGCCGTGCCGCCTGCTGGAGTCGAACGGCCCGCATGTATTTTTTCCTGCAGTACCTTGGTGTGAGGCGTTTGAACAGGCGGCAAAAATTGTTGTGTCACCTCATCCTCAGCCGCTCAAGGCGGAAAAAGTAGCCCAAATCCTGGTGCTTATCCTTCCCTCGCGAACGGGGTGAATCAGAAAACTTCACGACTGGTGGCGACAGCAATGAGCATCGTTGATTAATCCTTGCAAAAAGAAGAGGTTGCTGTCTTCAACAGAACACGTAGCAGTCGGGTCTCGTCTGAGCAGGTTGAAAAGTTATTTACGCCGCTGTAGAAGATCGCCTGAGCCAGCTGTTAATTCCCGATGGGTCGCGCAAAGTTTTGCCGATAATTCGCCATCGAGAAGATATTTGCATTCTTGAAAGTACCCATCATCCTGTATTAAAGTGAACATTGTAGTTCTCGAAATGTGAGAGGATGCGTCCAGGTTCGAAATCCTTTCTTTAATGTTTCCTCCATTTAATAATTTGCTGAATCGGCTATCCATTGTGAAAGCGCTTGCATTGTTGTCCTTGCCGAGAATTCGGGCGCGGAAAAGTATCGATCCGTCATGAGCAAACAACCGTGTTCCGACAAGCTGTATGAGGATAGTTCTGCCTGGAATAAACATCGGCAGAAAGTCTTTGTCAGCGTCGTTTTGGTTTGCACTTTTCTGGCGTTCTTGCCGAGCTTGAAAAACGGGTTCGTCAATCTGGACGACCAGGTCAATATTTACAAAAATCCTCACATCCTCAACATTTCGGACTGGAGCAGCTTCCTTGACAGCCTGGCCGCAATCTTCTCTCAACCGGTCGTCGGGAATTACAACCCTCTGCCGATTGCCAGCTTCGCAATAGAGAAAATGCTCTTTGGCCTGGACAATCCCGCCTGGTTGCACCTCAACAACATCCTGCTGCACCTGGTCTGCACTTTTCTGGTCTTCCACATCGCCAGGGCCATGCGGCTCGACTTGCTGCCCGCAGCAATTTGTGCCCTCCTGTTCGGTATCCATCCGATGCGTGTCGAATCGGTCGCATGGATAACCGAACGCAAGGATGTGCTGTTCGGCGGTTTTTTCCTGCTTGCCTTGTATTTCTATATCCAGCGCGTCAGAGCATCGCTCGGTAAACGCTATCAGGCGATCATCCTGATCAGTTTTATCCTTGCCCTACTTGCCAAAATTCAAGCGGTGACACTGCCTTTGTCGATGCTGCTGGTGGATTATTATTTCGATAGGAAGTTATCCCTGAAACTTATTTTTGAGAAATGGCATTATTTTTTCCTTTCGTTATTGACCGGGCTTGCGGGCATATACTTCATCAAGATGGAAATCGGCGTTGCCGGCTTTGCAGTCAGGCCTCTTTTTGAGCGCATTTTTATTGGCTCCTATTCGTTTGTCGTCTACGTGTTGAAATCCCTTATTCCTTACAAGCTGGTGCCCGTCTATTCCTACCCGGCCGAACTCACCTGGGAATTTTATGCGAGCGTTCTTCCTGTGCTCGGTATCCTTGCCCTGGTTCTTTACTGTTTTATGAAGGGCAAAAAAGTGCCCGTATTCGGTTTGCTCTTTTTTACCTTCAACATCATGTTCCTCCTGCAGATATTCAGTGCCGGCCATGGGTTCTTGTCTGATCGTTTTACCTACATTGCCTATTTCGGCCTGTTCTTCCTTTATGCCCATACCCTGCAATGGCTGTTGCGAAAATATCCCAGTGCCAACTGGGTGGCCTGCTGCGCTGTTGTGGTCATCATGGTTATTTACGGAATACTCAGCTTCGAACAGAACAAGATCTGGAAAAATGGCGAAACCTTGTGGACCCATGTCCTTGAATACTACCCCAACACGGCCCTGGTCTGGGAAAACCGGGCCAGTTATTACGGCGAGGCGGGGCGTGTTGCTGAGGCGCTAAGTGATTACGACAAAGCGATTGCGTTGAACCCGCGCAACGCGCCAACCTATGCCAGTCGGGCCAACCAGTATTTATACTCGGATCGCCCGGGTAAATATGAATCTGCCCTGCAGGATTTAAATTTCGCCATTATGCTGACCCCAGAGAGCGCCGAATACCGGTTCAAGCGGGCTAAGCTGTTGCTTGAACTCGGCAGGCTTGACCAGGCCTTGAGCGATGCGGATGCCGCTGAGCGGCTCGCACCCGGGAACCCGGACCTCTTGTCTCTGCGATCGAGGATTCATTTCAAACGTGGGAACTACAATCAGGCACGAAACGATATCGACAGGTATCTTCTCGCCAAACCTGGCGATGCCGGGATGTGGTCAAACCTGGGTACGGTACTGAGATTGAGCGAGAAATACCGGGAGGCCCTTGCGGCCTATGACAGGGCGATCGAGCTCGACCCGGACGGACTGGATTACTATTACAAGCGCTCGATGACACATTACTTGATGGGCAATTTGCTATACGCCAGACGGGATTTGCATCATGTACAATCCCGAGGCTTCGAAAATGTCAATTCCGAGTTCGAGAAACTGCTCGATCCACCTCGCGAAGGCCGCTGACCCGTAGCCATGAAACAGGAGGATTTAAGTTGAAGTCACTTTGCGTGATGCCGGTTTACAATCAGGTCAGAGAACTGCCCGAACTGTTGGATAAATGTCGACAATGCATGCCCGCCGACCTGTTCATAATCGTCGACAACGGTAGCAGCGACGGCTCCGAGACGCTGATCGAGGACTCAGGCTTTGAATTCATCAGGCTCTCCAGAAATCACGGCGTCGGCTATGCCCTGATGCTCGGTGCGGAACAGGCCCTCGAAAGGGATTGCGACATCGTCGTCTACATTGCGGGAAACGGCAAAATGCTCCCAGCAGAAATGGATCGCCTGATAGATCCGATCAGGCGGAATGAGGCTGATCATGTTGTCGGCAGCAGGTTCCTGCCCGGAGGGCAAAGCCCCAATCTGCCGGAGTTCAGAAAAAAGGCCATTCCCTTGGTCGTGAATAACCTGGTGAGGATTCTGTTCGGGACGAAGGTCACGGATGCCACCAACGGCTATCGGGCTTACCGGACCACTCTTTTGCAGGACGAGCGCGTCCATTGGCAGGCCAAATGGCTCCATCATTACCAGTTCGAATACTATATCTACGCCAAGGCACTGAAACTTGGCTACCGCAGCAAGGAAGTTGCAACCAGCATGATTTACCCGGGTGATGGCCGAAAATATTCCAAAATCAAACCGATAATCGGCTGGTGGGAACTGCTGGAAGCCTGGGTTCTGGTGGGATTGGGATTGAAATAAGCCCGGCCAGCATTGCAGGTTTCATCCTAATGGAAAAATTCCCTGATCTTCCCGGCGACATACTCGATCTGGTCGCTCCGCAATTCGGGATAGAGAGGCAGGGACAGGATCTCGTCGGCAATTGCTTCCGCGCGGGGGAAATCGCCACGCTGAAAGCCCAGGTCTCTGAAAGCGCCGTGGAGATGGACCGGTGTCGGGTAATGAATACCGGCCCCTATGCCCGCACTGTTAAGGTGTGCCAAGAGCTCGTCCCTGCGTTTCGTCCTGATCACGTACAGATGAAAAACATGCGGACCCGGCTGCGGAATTTCAGGTAGAACGAGGTCACCGATTCCATCCAGGGCCTGGTCATACTGGCAGGCTCGATCATATCGGTCGCGATTGAACTGGTCGAGGTGGGGCAGCTTCGCTGCCAGTACCGCGGCCTGGAAGGTGTCCAGCCGGCAATTGTACCCTTTTACGGGGTGATGATACTTGCGCGTCGACCCGTAGTTCCTCAAGGCCAGCAAAGACTGATAAATATCTTCGTCACTGGTCGTGACCAGACCGCCATCGCCGAAAGCGCCCAGGTTTTTACCCGGATAAAAACTGAAACAGCCTGCCACGCCGCCGTTACCAGCCTTGTAATCATTTGATTCGGCCCCGTGAGCCTGTGCTGCATCCTCGACAACCAACAACTCGCGGGCATTCGCGATCTCTTTGACTGCGTCCATGTTGCAGAGCAGACCGTAGAGGTGAACCGGGATGATCGCGCGGGTCCGGGGCGTGATGACCTTCTCTATTTCTTGCATATCTATCAGGAAGGTCTGTTCATCAACATCGACCGGGCGGGGAACAGCGCCGGTATAGGATACGCCCAGGGCGGTGGCGATGAAGGTGTTGGCAGGAATGATGACCTCGTCACCTGGGCCGACCCCGGCCGCGCGGAGCGCCAGATGGATAGCGTCAGTGCCGTTCGCAACACCCACTGCATATAAACAATTGCAATAACGGGCAAAATCCTTCTCGAATTCGGCGACCTCGTTGCCAAGGATAAAATTGCAATTATCGACAATCCTGCTGAGCCTGGCCAGGATGTCAGCCTTCAGGGGGGCAGCATTGACTTTCAGATCGACTAACGGAACATTCATGCTAATCTCCAATCGAATAATCAATCTCGACTTCCCGGCCGGCTGCCGAGATCGAGTTTTCTGCCGCCAGCATGGCATTGACGACATGGGCGCCATGCAGCCCTGAACTAAGAGAGTTCTTGCCGTCCAGAACAACATCGAGAAACGCTTCGCATTCTGCTTTGAGCGGCTCGTTGAGACGGATTTTGGGCAACAGCGTGTCACCTTCATGGATGTTCGCATGAAAGCTGCTGAAGGTGTCTATCAACTGCTCTTCATCTTTGATAAAAGTTACGTTTTTATCGTAAACCTTGATCGGATGGTTCAGGTCCAGATCGTTCCAGACGATCATTTTCTTTTCACCAATGACCGTGATCTCGCGCACTTTTTTCGGATGCAGCCAGCTGGTGTGTATGTTGGCAATCATGCCATCCGCGTAGCGGTAGGTTGCGTAGACCGTATCCTCGACCCCCTGATTCAGGTAGACTGCTCCGACTGCGTTAACAGTTCGCGGTTTGTCTGGAAACCAGTAATTTAAAATCGAGATATCGTGGGGCGCCAGGTCCCAGAACGCATTGACATCTGTTCTGATCGGGCCAAGGTTGGTACGGGTCAGGTTGACATAGTAGATGGTGCCCAATTCCTGCGACTCGATGTATTTTTTGACGGCTCTGATGCCGGCGTTGTAAACGAAAACGTGCCCGACGAAAAGGTGCCGCTTGTTGGTCTTGGCCAGATCAAGCAACTCATCGCAGTCCCGCTTGGTTGTCGCAATGGGTTTTTCGACGAAGACATGTTTGCCGGCAGAAAGTGACTGCCTGGCAAGTTCAAAATGAGTTTCCGTGGGGGTTGCAATGACAATTGCTTCCAGCCGGTCATTTTTGAGCAGATCGTCAAAAGACGTCGTGACCTCGATGTCGGGATACGCTGATTTGATCAGGTCAAGCCGTTTGAGATCATGATCACAAACGGCGGTAATATTGCTTCTATTGCTGGTGTAGAAATTACGGATAAGATTTGGGCCCCAATGCCCGACTCCTGCAACGGCTATATGTAACTGTTCTGACTTGGAAAGCATTTTCAACAAAGCCCTTTCTTGAATTTGTGATAAAGCTAAATGAACCGGAACTATGGAACTTTGCTCTCGAGACAAATCACGAGCTCCGTGACTGACGCTAGGATATGATCCGGGCTCAATGTCTCAAGATATGGCCTGTCGCGGAGGCCCGAAGTAACAGCAACGGTCTTCATGTTCAACTGCTGACCGCTGATGATGTCCTCTTCGGTGTCGCCAACGATGATCATCTCAGTATGCGAATCCAGCGAACTTTTCATTGCCGACGCCTTCGCCTTCAACTCCTGTCCCCCGGAACCTTGCGTCGGGGCGACAAGCACTTGATCGAAATATTTCCGGACTCCCAATTGCTCAATCTGCTCGAGAAATATTCTCTTGTTGCGCCTGGCCGAAATAATCCGGCACCGGTGCTGCATGCATAGTTGCCCGAGGACATGTTCAACTTCGGGGAATAATTGGTCCTCTTGCAGGTATCGGCTGGTTTCGATCTGGTCCCGAATATAGTCCCGGAACAAAGAAACCGGCTGATGGCCAAGCCCAGACTGATAGAGAATTTGCGCGTCCCCGCTCCTGGTTCTTTTCAATTTCCAGAATTCACAGCGGTCGAGAAAGGTTCCCGCAAAGCGCGAGACATATGATGAATAGACCGCGTAATACTTGTTTTGGACATCAACCAGCGTGCCGTCAAAATCAAAGTAGATGATCATAGGTCTGTCGCAGGGCCCGGTTGAAGTCTGTCAATTCGAAACCGGGCAGTGCTTTCTTCAATTTTCCGGTGTCAAATCGATAATCAAGCTTCTTTTGCCTGCGGCTGCTGTACTGAACTTCAACTTCTTTGCCGGAGACAAGGATTATCTCGCGGAGCAATTCGCCCAGGCTGCGACTGGTTCCGGTCGCTATGTTAAAAATGCCGCCACAATCCTTCCGGAAAAGCTCCAGGGCGAGGTGGGCGACGTCATGGCTGTAGATGTAATCCCTTAAATCCTCTCCGTTGCCGAAGATCTCTACGGGCAAGCCGGCTTTGATCCTCTTTATCGCCGAAGGGATGAATTTGCGTGTCCGGTCTTTCTCGCCAAAGACCTGGGTCACCCTTAAAATCAGGTTGGGAACTCCGCAGGTGCGAGACCACTGTTGCACCTTTCTTTCGCTGGCAAGCTTGCTTTTGCCGTACTCGGTTGCCGGCTTGACATCGGTGGATTCGGTTACATGCTCCCGCAGCGCCTCCGGATTGTAGACGTCAATCGAGCTGATCTGGACGAACTTGCGGAGAGCCCTGACCTCCAGTGCGTCGAGCAGGTTCGCGGTCATCACGGCATTCATGTAGTTCCCTGCTGAATCGGTTTGCGTCTCGGCAACACCATCCATGGCCGCAGCCGCATGAAACACCACGTCAAACGCCAATCCCGCCAGGCACTCTTTGATCTGCGTGGCGTGCAAAAGGTCGGCAGTGATGATTTTGCATGGATAGCGATGCGGTTCTGCACAGCGTCGCGTCAACACGACAAGGTCGTCTCCCGCGTCATTCATGACACTGATCAATGCAGAAGAAACCAGTCCGTCGAGGCCTGTCACCAGAAACATCGCTTCACTTTTTCAACATGGCCAGGCGGTTCTTGAAGGCTTGTTCATCCTGGTCGATTTTTTCCACCGTGGTCAAAACCGGGTGACAATCCATACCCCTCACCCAGGCCAGTCCGGGTTCGAGGGGGTTCAGCTTTCTGGCCGGTAACGGCGGGTCTTCTCCGTATGCGAGTTTTACATAGATGTAGGGCATGTTGAGCCCGGCGGCGGTAAAAAAGTAATGTGTGGTAAAAAATCGGCCGACATTGATCTCAGTTAAATGCGGGTTGCCGTTCGCATCATAGGTCATATCCACGCCATATATCCCGTTCGGCTGTTCTTCAACCGCAAGCACCGATCCGATTGCCAGTTCATCGAGTGACGGGTCATTGATGGTCACTCCTGTGCCGGTCACTCCGGTTACGCCTGAGGGGGCGCGGTCGGCAAATTCCCAGTACAGCCTTTTACGACCCTGGGCAACGACGAGTTCACCATCTTTCCAGATCGACTGCCAGGTGATCGTCTGTGGCTCGAGGCATTCTGCTGCAGTGAAGTGACCCCATCCGTTCATAAAGTTGATCCAGCGGACTGCGGTATCAAAATCGTCCGTCGGCAATGACCCTTTGCCGGCGGCTCCCTGGGTGGCACGCACCCATATCCTGGGACCGAACCTGTCAAAAGCTTCGACGAGATCCTGTTCATCGTTGAGCATCAGAGTCTCCGGCACGGGCAGACCGGCTTTTTGCCAACAAAGATATGATTTATACTTGTCTTCGAGGACTTCAATGGCATGTCTCGAAGGCAGCAGTGTCTTGACCCCGATTTGGTCGCGGATTGCCGAGACCGTCAGCATCTCGCCATTCATTTGACAGTGCAGAAATTCAACTTCTTCCGCTTCGATAATCTGCAGCAAGACAGGCAGGTAGTCCGGATCCTTTGCGTAAGGCACCAGATAATTCTTGTCGGCCTCGGAGCGTTGGATGGTGTACTTGTTCGCATCGACGCCAACGATATGAAACTCTTCCTGAGCGGCACGGAGTGAGCGGATGAAGTTGGCCGAAGGTGCGCCTCCGGCTGAAGTTACCAGGATTTTTTTCATCATCTTGTTTTCTGTATATTCAATTTTTAAACCAGGCGAGTCTGTTTGCCGTGCCAGAATGCTACAGGGTTTTGTACGACATGTCGTTTAACCTGGCGCCTGTCCTGCCCATGGCAGAACGCGAGGATTGGATAAATAATCTCACTGGCCGCGAGCGAGGATAAACGGCTGCTTTGGGCTAGCGAGTAATTTGCCGAGAATGGTAACCCGACAACACCACTGTTATCAAGAAATATCGGGCATCCCTGAATAAGACAGTCAGGTGGGGATTGCCATTGACTCCCTCGCCATTCGTTTTGACATGCCGACCATGTTCCTCTATATTGCGATGCTTGCATCATGTACATTTTCGCATCCCCTTGCTCTCCCCCTCCAAGCGCCGCCAAGTGCCATGGCAAGGCACCGCACAGCTGAGCGGCACGAATCGAGACGGGCACGGTGCCGGTGAGAAGAGAATTGTCATGCTCAATATTATAAAATACTTCTTGGTAGGCGGGGTCTCTTTCCTCGTCGATCTTGGCGTGTTTTACTGGCTAGCGGAGGTCAACGGCTATTATTATCTGCTGGTCAACGTCCTGAGTTTTTCCCTCTCCACAATCACAAACTATCTGCTCTGTATTTTTTTCGTTTTTCAAAGCGGCTTGAAGTACGGTAAGAGGACCGAACTGATGCTGGTCTTTCTTGTCAGCGGCGTTTCCCTGACCGTAAACCAGCTGACACTCTATACATTCGTTGATATTTTCCATCTTGGTCTCATGATATCCAAGGTGACGTCGGTCTTGTTCACTTTTTTTGTGAATTATTTCGGTAGAAAAATATTCGTTTTCGGGCAGACTAGATAAATCGTTGAGAATGGCAACCGGTACGTTTACCTTGGCAAAGGACATGATCGCTTTGTAGAGCCAATCTATAAAGCTGCCGGAGGAATCTCTGATGGATGAAAACAGGCCCGGACAATTGCGGGCAGCGGTAATAGGAGTTGGTTACCTGGGACGGTTTCATGCCCGGAAATACCAGCTTAACCCCAATGTCGACCTGGTCGGGGTGGTCGACACCGAGACCGAAACTGCGGTAC
>JBFLJZ010000312.1:0-4572 GCA_040882925.1 Desulfuromonadales bacterium | reverse complement strand
TGCGTGCGGCCGAGACCAGCGGGGCAAACGCCAACAGGAGTGAGGATGTCGCCAGGAAAACCGCCAAGGCCGGAGCGGTTGGAGCATCCACGGGTGCGGTTGTCGGGGCGATTTCTTCCGACGTCAGCACCGGGCGCGGCGCGGCGGTCGGTGGCGCGGGGGCGGCGACGGCGACCTTGGTCGGCGGCGCCTTCGATGCCTCGGAGCCGACGCAAATCTATAAACGCTTCGTTGATCAGTGCCTGCGCGACAAAGGCTACCAGCCGATCGGCTGGCGGTAACAGGTCCGTCTTTTTCCCTGTCCTGTGGAGCAGCGCAGTGACGATTGCCGCTTCAATAATCAATCCCCGGCTGGGGTTCGATGTCCTTGCGGTAGGCGTGCTTGATTTCGCAGACTTCACTGACCGTATCCGCCAGATCGACGAGCTCGGGATGGGCATCACGCCCGGTCAAAACCAAGTGCATCCGCTCCGGCTTGCTTCGGACCAGCCCCAGCACCTGGTCCAGGTCGACCAGCTTCAATTGCAGGGCATTGTTGATTTCATCGAGAATGACAAGATCGTAACCGCCGTTTTGTATCTTGTCCCTGGCCAGTTCGATCGCTGCCTGGGCGCTGGCACGGTGTTCTTCACGGCTGTAGGGATTGCCCTGGATGCCGCAAAAGCCCATGCCGGTGGTATGCATCTCCACCCGGTCGCCGAGCAGTTTCACACCATCCCATTCTCCGGAATAGAGGTCCCCCTTCATGAACTGGATGATGCAAACTTTCATAGCATAGCCGCTGGCCCTGAGGACCATACCCATGGCGCTGGTTGTCTTGCCCTTGCCATTGCCGGTGATCACGACTATCAGGCCATGAGGCTTCTTCGGCACCAGTTTTTCGACTTTGACCGGTGTTAACTGTTTCGTCATCTTGAATCCCCCGGAGCATGAGAGGCTGATCCTGTTTGAATGCCAATTCTTTCTCAGTATACTTGCTTCACAGGATTCTTGAGCAAATTATTTGAGCGACCATGAGAAAAATGGCGATTGATCGACATCCTCCACTTTACGGACATTGGTATTGCAGGCCCATGTAATTAGCGCAAAACACCCACCCTCAGTAAAGGAAAACAAATGCTTTCTGCGAAGAAAATGTCTCAAGCTCTGCAACATTTTGGGATAAACATTGTTCGTTACGAAGAGTCAAAGAATCCGGAATATATCGATGGAGAAGTCATCCTAGGGAACTCTCTCAGCGTTCAAGTGGGTCATGACTACGCTTGTCTCTGTCTCGTCGGTGACAAAGATATTGAGTATCTTTTAGAGATGGAAGACATTTATAATGAAATTGATTTTGCAACCGAAGTAGCAAAATTCTTGCAGACAAAGACTCAGTAACAGCAGGCAAAATACTGTTCTTGCTTGCCATGTGATGACTGCCTAAGTATGACGCCATAGAGTAAAAAGTTCAGCACCAGACGCGTGCTGCTCATGATGTCTGCGGCAACTCATTTCTGGATTATCCAGGGACTTTTAAAATAGAATTTCCTCGAGACTCCTGGAATTCAAGTGAGCTTGAAAAGGCCGTAAATTTCAACAATCTATGCCAAACAGCTTAATTTAACTATGGTCTGCCTAAATTTAAAATGATACCCTGCTGCGAAATTTTATTGTCATGAGGACTCCATGAGCTACGTCACACCTTACCTGGGTTTTCTGACCGTCAGCCTGATGATTGCATTGTCTCCCGGGCCCAGCTGGGCATACACCATATCGACCACGCTCGGGCACGGCAAAAAGTGCGGCATGATCGGCAACCTTGGCAACTCCGCCGGCATCCTCTGCCATGCTCTCGCCGTTGCGCTCGGACTGGCCGCCGTTCTGCAATACTCCTCGGCCGCCTTACATGCTGTCAAATTCCTCGGTATCGCCTACCTGGTCTATCTGGCCCTGCAAGCCTTCCGCACCGGCACCGCCCCAGGCCAGGTCAGCGAGGCCCCCAGGGCATCGACCTGGGCCATCTTCCGCAATGGCGCCTTCGCGAGCATCTTCAACCCGAAGATCTCTCTGCTGATGCTGGCGCTGTTGCCGCAGTTCGTCAGCCCCGGGGCCAGCAACCCGGAATTGCAGATTGCCACCATGGGCGCCATGCACGCCCTGGTTGCCGGCATTGTTCATAGCCAGCTGATCTTCTTCAGCAGCGGCATCTCCCGCAGATTGAAAAAATCCGGCAAAGCACAAAAAGCCATTCGCTGGGCGACCGGAACCGTCTTTCTCGGCTTCGGTGCACGGCTGGCGATCGCAGAACGATAGCAGGCTCCACAAGCCGCAAGAACCCGCAAATGAAAGGCAACCAGTGAAAAAGTATTTTGTGTTAATCGCTCTCTGGCTCGTCAGCATTATTGCTGCCGTAGGCGGCCTCGAAATCTACAAGTCATATCAGGGTTCTGAATTTGACAAGACGGCGGTTCCCTATATCCGGCAGGTCATTCCGAAGATTTCGACATGGGAGCCGGAAACGGTCAAGGCGCTGATGGCTCCGGAAGTCGCGGCGACCATACCGGATGAAAAATTTATCCGGGCCATGCGTTTTTTCTCCAAGCTGGGCGCCCTGCAAGGCATCGACGAACCGAAGTTCAGCCAGGCCCACGTCGACCGGGAAATGGACATCGGCAAGCAGACGATTATCGAATACAAAATTGCCGCGAGATACGAAAATGCAGAGGCTGAGATCCACCTCCAGTTACTCGAGAGAGGTGCATCCTACGAGCTCTACCGCTTCAATTACAGCTCCGAGCTCCTGCTCTCGAACTGAACCGGGAGGATTTATGTCCCGTCAAGCTGAACTCCCCCTACTCAGCCGCCTGGTTGAATCGGTGGCCCCGACGCCGCTCCAGGCGGTCCGGCTTGATCCTGGCCAGCCGTCGATCTGGTGCAAGCTCGAGTATCTCAATCCATCGGGCTCAACCAAGGATCGCATCGCCGCATACATCCTTGCCAAGGCCTGGCGCGAAGGCGTCATCGAGCCGGGTTCGCTGGTCTGTGAAGCCTCAAGCGGTTCAACAAGCATCGCCATGGCGATGGTCTGTGCCCAGCTGGGTGTACGCTTTGTCGCCGTCATGCCGGAAGGAGTGAGCAACGAACGCGTCCAGATGATCAAGGCCTACGGCGGCACGGTTAAACTTTGCCCGGCAGACACCGGGATGGCCGGCTGCATTGCCCTGACCGAAGAGCTGGCCCGCTCCGAAGGCGCCTTTCTCCCCCGCCAGTTCGAGAACCCTGATAACGCAGAAGCCCATCGACGCGGCACCGCAAACGAAATCCTGACGGAGATCCCTGGACGCACGGTCGGTGCCGTGGTCAGCGGGGTCGGCACCGGCGGCACGCTGGTTGGACTCTACAACGGCTTTCGCGATTCCGGGTGCAACATCGTTCCGGTCATGGCGCGCCCGGTCTGTGTAAGTCAGTCGGCCTGCTATGCCAACGGCTGTTTCCAGCAGGCCGACTGCTGCAGTTTCAGCACCTGTGTACCTGGGGTCATGGACAACCAGTCGGGAATTCTGCGCACCGCTGAACTCAACAGGTTGATAACCATCGAGATCGAAGAGGAGCAGGCGCTGGCGACGACCCGCGCCCTGATCATGAAGGGCTTTGCCGTAGGACCGAGCAGCGGCCTCAACTTCGCCGCCGCCCTCGAAGCCGCCAAACAGCTCGAGCCAACCCGAAAAATCGTCACGGTCTTCCCTGATCGCATGGAGCGTTATTTCTCCACGGCACTGTTTCGCGACGCATCCGGTTAATCCGGAATTCAGCAACGCACGAACACATGAGGTCGACTCAATGAACAAGCTGGGGCACCTGGTACTGTCGGCGGCAACCTGTGCCATCCTGGTCAGCGTTGCGCAGTTCGGGGCATGGTTTGTCAGCTTCATCATCATGACCCGACTGATCGGCAAAGCCTTGCTGGTCGGCATGAACTACCTGGCCTGGCCGATCGTTTTCCCCTTGCTGTCTTTGCTCGTGGTTTTCCCGGTCATGCTCATCGTCATGCCATTGTTTCGTAAACCATTTCCCGATATCCTGTCACATCCGGCCTTTCTGTTCGGTATTCTGATTCCGACCATGATGATTTCGATCGCCCTTATGTTTGCGACCTGCCCACTTGAAAATGGCGCAACGCTGCTGACCTCAGGTTGGGATGCCTTCGGTTAAAGAGATGAACAAACTGTTGATTATCAAAGCGGGTTCAACTTTTACGGAAACGGCCCGGGATTACGGCGACTTCGAGGAGATGACCCGGCGTGCTGCAGGGCTGGAGCAAGAGTCGGTTGGCGTGGTCGACGCGGTCCGTTCCGGGCAACTCCCGGCACCGGAGAACTGCTGCGGAGCCATCATCACCGGCGCACACTGCATGGTCACCGACAACCTGGATTGGAGCCTGGCGATCGAAGCCTGGATCCGATCGATAGTGACAGCGTCAGTCCCCCTGCTGGGCATCTGTTACGGCCACCAGCTGCTCGCCCGCGCCATGGGCGGCCGGGTCGATTACCACCCGCAGGGCAAGGAGGTGGGGACCTTCGACATCCGGCT
>JBFLJZ010000056.1:0-6450 GCA_040882925.1 Desulfuromonadales bacterium | reverse complement strand
TTGTACACGGCGATCAAGAAGGGGATCGCCTTCGCTGATGTCAACCAGGAGAAGAAAAAGAGCTACGGCGGCTACGACGGCCTGCTCAATCTCGCTGAGGACCTTAAAAACGCCCTGCAGAACCCGGTCTTTAAAAACGTCGCCCGGAGGGCGCCATGGCAGAAGTGATCCGCAAAAGAGCAAAGCCGCTGCAGGTCAACCCGTTCAAACTCAGCCAGCCGATGGGCGCAACCCTGGCCTTTCTCGGCATCGACAGGTGCATGCCGCTGATGCACGGCGGCCAGGGTTGCACCAGCTTCACCAAGGTCTTCTTCACCAGGCATTTCTGCGAACCGATCGCCATCCAGACCAGCGCGGTCACGGATGCGATCGCCGTACTCGACGGCGGCGACTTCAGCATCGTCGAGTCGGTGAAGAACATCACCGGGAAAGTATCGCCGAGCGTAATCGGCCTGCACACCACCGGCCTGCCGGAGACCAAGGGCGATGACATCCGCGGCGTCGCCAGGCAGATCGAGTTCCCGATGGTCACAGTCAACACACCGGACTACGAGGGCGGCTTTGAAAGCGGCTGGGCTTCGGCCTGCAAGGCGGTGATAGAACAGCTGGTCGAACCGACCGTGCAGGTCGACGACAACAAGCTGGTCCTCCTGCCGCATGCCAGTATGCAGCCGATCGAAGTCGAGAAGATCAAGGAGTTCATCGAAGGCTTTGGGTTCAACGTCTTCGCCCTGCCCGACCTGTCGACTTCTCTCGATGGGCACCTCGGTGAAAAACAGGCGGCCCTTTCCAGCGGCGGCATAACCGTGGAGGAGATTCGCTCGCTCGGCGATGCCGGACTGGTAATCAGCGTCGGCGATTCGATGCGGGGCTGCGCGAACGCACTGCAGCAGAAAAATGCCGAAATGCGCCATCAGCACTTTGCCCATCTGCACGGGCTCGAAGCGGCCGATTCGCTGGTTGAGCTGCTTCTCTGGGAGACCAGGTTCAGCGGCCCGCCGCTGACGGTCGCCCGTTGGCGGCAGCGTCTGCAGGATGCCATGCTCGACAGCCACTTCTGTCTCGGCCAGACCCGCTTCATGGTCGCCGCCGAACCGGACCAGCTGGCCGGCATCTGCCAGTCGCTTTACGATGCCGGCGGCAAAGTCACCCTGGCGGTCTCAACGGTCGATTCAACGCAGCTGGAGAGAATAATCGCTGACCGGGTGATCGTCGGCGACCTTGAAGATGCCGAAGAGATGGCCAACGATTACGATGTCATGATCGGTAATTTTCACTGCGAAGCGATTGCGCGCCGGCAGCACAAGGGTCTGCTCCTCAGGGGGTTCCCCAACTGGGAACAGGTCGGCAATGCGTTGAAGAACGATGTGTTGTACGAGGGGGGCAGCTACTTCCTGTTCGAGGCGGCCAATACCTCTTCAGAAGCTCACAACGAGTAACGCGTTCCTATCGCGACTAAAAGCAGACGCTGCGTCACCAAAGAACGGCGAGGGGAAACATGACCGGCTACACTGAAAAAATCCGCCAATGGGCGATGGATAACCGTCACGCAGGGTCCTTGCCCGAAGCCGATGGGACAGGAGAGATCGGTCTCGACTCCGCCGAGGTCGGCACCCGCCTGGCAGTCCGTTTTGCCCTCAAGACCCGACTTGACCGGGTCACGGAAATCCGCTTCCAGGTGTTCGGCTGCGGCTTCACCATCGCCGCCTGCGCTGCGGCAGCGGACATGTCGGTGGGAGACACCCTCGAAGCCGTCAAGCGGATCAACGCACGTCAGGTCGATGAAGCCCTCGACGGACTGCCGACGGAGCGCAGCTACTGCGCTGAGCTGGCAGTCGAAGCGTTGCATGCCGCGGTGGAAAGCGCCCGCCATGGTCGCCGCCCGGTCCTGACCAGCCTGCCAGGTGAGGCCGCCCACTGCGCGCGGGTCACAGCAGAGGACCCAGTTTATGCCATCCTGGTCAACAGCCCGCAACCGGAGCATGTCCTTTGCGAAGATCGTCACCTGTTCGCTTGCCTGCTC
Organism: Desulfuromonadales bacterium; assembly: GCA_040882925.1. Classification (GTDB taxonomy): domain Bacteria; phylum Desulfobacterota; class Desulfuromonadia; order Desulfuromonadales; family BM103; genus JAFDBW01. The sequence goes on along the minus strand of JBFLJZ010000056.1, from coordinate 4,427 downwards.
GCTGTTGCAGCCCGGGAGCCCCACGATACGGCACAGGCGCTGGGACTCGAGGATGATGACATGGCAGTGATCATGGGCCGCTTTTTCCCTGCCGTTGACCTTGACGATCTGACGCCGCATACTGCACGTAACGAGAGCCGACCGCCGGAGATCAACGAAGATGTCCTGGAAGTCCTGTTCAGCCACATCCCCGCTGAGGGCAACGCTCGTGACCTGTTCATCGCTACTTTTCTCTGTAAAATCCTTGCCGCTCGTGCCGCCCATCCCGGCCACCTCTGGGTCGCCATGGGCCTGTTCGAACGGCCGCAACTGACCGCCGCAATTCAACGTCACCTTCCCTCCCTGGCAGAGGCCAACAACCAGAACATGCGCTGGAAGCGCTACCTGTTCAAACAGGTCTGTGATCTGAATGGCGGGGTGATGTGCAAATCGCCGAATTGCGGCGAGTGCAGCGACTACGCCTTGTGTTTTGCTGCTGACGCACAACCATCGATGAAGTAAAAGCCGATGTAGCCGTCAGACAAAGTTCGTGTTAGGTTTACGGCAAAGGAGCTGCCATGCTGCCGGCGAACATGCATAAACTGACAAAACACGAACTTCTCGAGATAGCCGACAAAGCCAGGGCCTCTTTCCAGGCTGCGACAAGGCAGATGAAGATCGACAACGACCTGGAGCAGGCGTTGATCGACATCTATATTCCGCTGGCAGCTCACCTTGCCGGTCAAGCTGAGAATGATCGGGCGACACGGATTATCGGTGTCAATGGTGCCCAGGGCTCCGGCAAGTCAACCCTGTGCAGGCTCCTGCAGATTGTTCTTGAAGAGGGCTTTGCAAAACGTGTTGCGACCTTCTCCATCGACGACATCTACCTGACCCGAATCGAGCGCGAGGTCCTGGCAATAAAGGTTCATCCACTGCTGAAGACCCGCGGCGTCCCGGGCACCCATGATGTCAATCTCGGCCGGCAACTGCTCACCGGCCTCAGAGCGCTGCAGACAGGCCAGTCTATCGAAATCCCGGTTTTCGACAAGTCCGTCGATGACCGTTCACCAAAGAAGGCTTTCCGCCGGGTGACGGGACCGATCGATCTGGTCCTCTTCGAAGGCTGGTGCGTCGGCGCCAGTCCCCAGCGGGACCAGGCCCTCTCCATACCGGTCAACAGTCTGGAACGCATCGAGGACCCGGATCAGATCTGGCGGCGCTATGTTAACCAGCAGCTGGCCAATGACTATCAACGTCTGTTTGCAGAAATCGACCTGTTGATCATGCTCAAAGTCCCGGGGATGTCCAGCGTCGTCGAGTGGCGTAGCAAACAGGAGCGCAAGCTGGCCAACGCCACTCCGGGTGGACACAAGATCATGGATACCAAGGCGTTGCAACGGTTCATCATGCACTACGAGCGGTTAACCAGGGCTATGTTGGCAGAGATGCCGGACCGGGCAGACCTCCTCTTCAAGCTCAGCGATAAACATAAAATTATCAGTTTACAGATCAACAGGCACGCGTTTTGAAACGAGTGGATGGCTGGGAAAACTGAAAAAACTAGGTGTCACCTCACGAAACGGTTCAACTGGTAAAGTCGCAAGCAGATCCAAGATCAGCTCCGGCGGGCCTTTGGTCTTTCAGATCAAGAACATCTTGCCGCCGGCCAGCACCAACATGAATGACATCGCCTTGAGGATCGTCGCCACCGGCAGATGACGGCTGCCGCAGAGCGCACCAAGCGTACCGCCGAGCAGCGCAACGCCTGCGAGCAGCGGCGCAAACTCGGGGACGTGCTGCAGGCTGCTGATGTGACCAAACAAGCCGGAGATCGAATTGACCAGGATGAAAAGTGCTGCAATTCCCGAGACCTCGCGGACCCGCGCCCAGCGCAACAAAATCATCAGGGGGCTAAGGAATATGCCCCCCCCCACGCCGATCAGACCGGAGGCGAAACCGAGTACGCCCCCGACCAGCATAGCCAGAATGATATGAGGCGCCTTGGCATCGTAGTCGTCATGCTGGCGACGGGCGAACAGGCGCCACGCGGCGAAGATCAGGACCATGCCGAGAGCCGGGCGATAAAGTTCAGGCGGCAGGCTGAAGGTGCCGCCGAGGAAACTGGCCGGAATCGAGGTGATTACGAAGGGCCAGAAGACCCGCCAGGAGAACTGCCTGGCGCTGCAATAGAGATAGGTTCCGACCCCGGCGACGACGATATTGAGCAGCAAGGCGGTCGGCTTGAGCGCCTCCGGATGTAAACTGAACAGCGCCATCACGGCCAAGTAGCCGGAGGCTCCGCCATGACCGACACTGGCGTACATCATGGCCACGATAAAGATGCATACTGCCAGGAATGGAATCAGTTCTGCGGACATAATCTTTCTCCTTGAATCAACCGCAAGCTAATCGTTTACAGCTTACAGCTGATCTTCAGGCACTCAGTGCCTGAAGATCGATATCCTCGCCCACGACCCCGGCCGCATCGGCGCGGCACTGCTTGCAATGCCGTGCCTGCGATAAAATCAGCTCGGCCTGGTTGCGGATCATCTCCATGGTCGCCGCGGACGGCGGTTCGACATCTTTGAACAACCCGATCGGGATCACCGGAATGATGTTCATCATGTCGGCACCCAGTTCACGCACCTTCACCGCCAGGTCGAGCGTTTCGTGATCATTGATGCCGGGGGTATAGACATGGTTGACCTTGACCATCATGCCTGCCGCGGCAGCGTAGCGCACACCATCGAGCTGACGCTTGACCAGGACAGACGCACCTTCTTCACCATAAAGACGCTGACCATGAAAGTTGACCCACTCATAAACTCTGGCTGCGGTTTTTGCCGTCAGGGCATTGATCGTGACGGTCACACTATGCACACCGAGTCTCTGGAGTTTATCGAGATGCTCGGTCAACAACAGGCCGTTGGTCGACAGGCACAGGGTCATCTCCGGGAAGGCCTGCTTGATCAACTTGAACGTCTCAAATGTTTTCGGGTTGGCCAGCGGGTCACCGGGGCCGGCGATGCCGACCACCTTGAGTTGGGCACCACCTTGCATTGCCATGTGGCGCTTGACAATCCGCACCCGCTCGACCGCCTGTTCAGGATGCAGAACCTTGCTGGTTACTCCGGGGCGGCTCTCGTTGGCACAGTCAAATTTCCGTTCACAGAAACCGCACTTGATATTGCAGCCGGGAGCCACCGGCAGGTGAATCCGGCCGGCCTTGCTGTGATTTCCGCCGAAGCAGGGGTGATCGGTCTGGCGCTGCATTTTCATCATCGGGCATCCGGTTGCCATGAGGCTTCTCCTTTCAAACACGAACCGGCGCAATCCCTGAGAATGGGAGAGCGCCGATGCTCGTGTGACAGTCATAATTGAAAAGCCTCCCGGGTCCATTCACCGGGAGGCATCCTTGCCGTCTTTAACTTGTGCAGTACTGCCTTGTACCGCATATGAAGTTGAATCGTTCTTGAAGTTATCTAAAGCATCTGATGTGCCAAGATTGGCCATCACATCCATTAACACCATAAACAATCGAAATCATTAATTTAAAACATTTACCCTGAAAGCTACGACTGGAAAATCTGGCCGGGGAGCCCAACGTATCGGGCTCCCCTGCCTATGCCGTAGGCAATTACATCTCTGGAAAGGGCATAAAATAGTCATGCCCAGTGGTAAAATACGCGTGCGGAAAACAACTCAAACACGACTTTCGCCGGCACCGGTCAGCCACGATGCGCACACTTCTCCACTTCGCCACCGCACTTTCTGCCATCGCAGACCTCGTCGTGGGCCCGCTGCAAAGCTGGTTCGATCGGGCCTTCCATGCTGATGACCTTGAATCCGAGCTTCTCCAACTCCTGCCTGGGCAACTCGCCGATCATGGCGGTCACGACCGCCTTGCAGTCCTTGAGCGCTTCGGCAATCCCATCGAACTGCGCGTGACGGAACGGGTGCTCCAGGTCGAAGGTGCAATACTTGTTGACCTTGACCTCATCCACCTGGACCGGGTCGCCCTTGCGGTACTTGAAGATGCGGAATTTTTCGGCATGTCCGAAGTGCTGATCGACCTCGGTTCCGGTTTTTGATGCGACTGCTATTAGCATAATTTACTCCATGATTGTGCGGGGACTGGCTATCGGAGGCTGGGGGCTGGTTTTTGCAAGACTCCAGCCTCCAACCCCCAGCCCCCGCCTTTCATATTTGCATCGTTTTGAACGTGAAACACTTCTTCGGGCAGGCAACGCCACAGCCGGCGCAGCCGATGCAATTATCCTGGTTGACGATCGTCATGATCATGCGCGTCGAATCAGTTTCCTCGTCGACCAGGTCTTCCGGTCCGAGGACCTTGCGGGCGCATGACTTGAAGCAGCGGCCGCAACCGATGCACTTCTCTTCGTCGATTTCCATGGCGAAAGTCGGTGTCCACTCTGCTCCGCCGT